>NZ_JBEOPC010000032.1:0-38240 GCF_040309765.1 Psychrobacter sp. TB20-MNA-CIBAN-0197 | reverse complement strand
AAAAACTTTGATGCTAGCGCATCTAGGTCTTTTTTTCACCTTGCATTTGGTATTGCACTTCATGTGTTAATCTAAGTAACAATAAACTCTTTACCTGCTGTCCAGATCACCACCAAACTGATCAAAAATAAAATAATATAGTGGCAAATATCGACGAACTCTCTGCCAATATGCTGTAAACGCTCATGAAGATCTACATTTTTTTTAGACATGTGGGAACCTATCAACTTTTTGTTTGGTTGATTTGGTCTGATAATCTATAGCATCAGACGCCTTATCTATGAGCAATGAATATTCGAATCTATCATTTATTTAATCGTTGTACCAGTCTACAAACCTGCAGCCTTTTCTGCAGCTTCAACGGTTTGGCGAATCAAGGTATTGATCGTCATTGGCCCGACACCGCCTGGTACTGGCGTATAGGCACTAGCAATATCAGCCACGCCCGTCATCTCGATATCACCAACGCCGCCGTTATCCGTAGGATGGAAGCCGGCATCGACCACTACCGCGCCGGGTTTAATCCACTCGGCTTTAATCAGCTCAGGTACGCCGACCGCGCCAACGACAATATCAGCGCGCTGTACATGCGCTTGCAAATCTTCGGTTCTTGAATGGCAAATCGTCACAGTACAATTCGCATTTAATAGCATCATCGCCATCGGCTTACCTAAGATCGGACTACGCCCGACCACCACAGCCTGCTTACCGGATAGCTCGATATCATAGTGCGCTAGCAGATGCATGATGCCCTGCGGCGTACAAGAGCCATATGCCGCCTCTCCCATACTCATACGACCAAAACCTAAGCAAGTGACGCCATCAACATCTTTTGCCAAGTCGATTTGCTCAAAACAAGCACGCTCATCGATATGCGCAGGTACAGGGTGCTGTAATAAAATACCATGTACATCTGGATTATTATTGAGCTCGTCAATTTTTGCTTTGAGCTGCTCGGTGGTGGTTTCGGATGGCAGCTCCACCTTGATTGAGTCCATACCGATACGCTTGCAAGCATTGCCTTTCATACGTACATAAGTGGCGGAGGCAGGATCGGCACCGACCAAAATCGTCGCAAGGCTTGGGGTACGTCCCGTCTTATCCTTGAGCGTAGCCACGCGCTGGCTCAGAGACTGCTCTATCTGTTTGGCGAGCGCTTTGCCATCTAACAGCGTAGCGGATTTTTGCTCAGTTGATGGCTGAGTAGTGTTTGACGCACTTGACATGATAACTCCAAAGTTTTGGCGATGAACAGAAAGGAAACCCGTATAATTCACGCGTGATATTGTACCTCTGTTACAGTCAAAAGCCTACCCACTTATACCTATTAAAATGCCTTTCATAAGCTTAGCTGCTTTTTTATATCCAAGTTATATCCAAGTTATATCCAAGTTACATTGAAGCTTATTTAACACGCATTAAGCCTTTTTATCCCTTCTCACATTACTTACTAAGAGTGTCAGTAATAGTGCATATATTAAGATTTGCAGTAAGAGCTGAGCTTGCGATTCTTGCATTCTCACAAAGTTAAGCGAAGAAAAGTTAACTGGGCGGTCAATAGATTTGAAGTTACATCTGTGTTAGGTTATTGACACAAAAATCAAATACTAATGGTCTACTCCTTTGGTATTTATCTTTTTTAAGTTTCTATCTATGTCAGTTTATGACGTCAATGATAATTATAGTGAGGTGCGAATTTGCAAAACGAGTCACTGTTTCAATTTTCGGCGCTAACTGTTATTTTACTGTTAGTCGCTTTTTATGGGGGTACTTACTTACTCTCTTTACTGATCAAAAAAGACAAAGAATCGACCAGTGGGTTTATGGTCGCAGGGCACGGCGTTGGTTTCGGTATGGGCGCCGCTAGTATGACCGCCACTTGGATTTGGGCAGCCTCCTTTTATGCTGCGGCCACTTCTGGTTATAAATACGGTGTGTCCGGTCCGATTCATTATGGCTTTTGGGGCGCATTGATGATTTTATTCATCTACCCATTTGGCATGCGCTTTCGCGAACTGGCCCCTAACGGTCACACTTTAGGTGAGCTTATTCACGCCCGCCACGGCTCATCAAGCCAATTGATTTTAGCCATATCTAACCTTATGGGCAGCTTAATTAGCTTGATGGTCAACTTCACCGCCGCCGGCGCCTTAGTTTCCGTACTCTCACCGTTATCGTTTCAGACCGGTGTACTTATCGCTGGTATCGGCGTCTTAAGCTATACGCTAACCTCAGGCTTTCGAGCATCTGTCTTTACCGATTTCGCTCAGCTTGTCGCCTTAATGGCTATCGGCGTGGTAATTATTCCGGCTGTATTGTTCTCTATGGGTGGTCCTAGCGTCATGGTAGAAGGGCTGTCCAATCTAACTCTTGAGCAGCAAGACTTCTTTTCATCAGAAGCTTTCTTGCAGCAAGGTGCGCCTTTCTTCGTCGCGGTATTAGCATATGCTATCGGTAACCAGACGATTACCCAAAGGCTATTCGCCATTGATCAAGACAAAATCAAACCCACCTTTGTTACTGCCACTATCGGTTACGCAGGTATCGTCATCGGTCTAGGTATGATAGGTCTAATGGCTTTGACCATCGGTGTCGATCCGCTAAATGGCGATATGAATAATCTGATTCCGCAAATGGTCAGCACTTATCTGCATCCGATATTTATTGCGCTGTTCTTTATTTTAGTTATCGGCTCATTATCTTCAACGGCAGATTCTGATTTGTCTGCATTATCGACGATTATGATGGCGGACGTCTACGGTAAAAACATCGCCAAAAAAGGTCAAGTCAAACCAAGAACGATGATGCTAGTCGGCCGTGGTACGATGATTGTCGCCACCGCTGCTGGTCTGATATTTGCAAGCTTTAAGCTCGATATCTTAGTGATGCTCGTATTCGTCGGTGCATTATGGGGCGCGGTCGTCTTCCCGGTCATCGCAAGCGTGTTTTGGAACCGCGTTACCAATGTCGCGTTTACCTCTGCGGTGATTGTCGCCTTGATATTCTTCTGTATCGCTCGTTTTGAGCTGATCCCTATCACAGGTGTTACCGCTCTATTCTTCGAGGCGATGGCGAGTGTTGGCGCAGCTGTCGTTATTGGTCTGATGGTCTTTGGTTTCTTAGGCCGTAAGGCAGGTATGGGTGCAGCCCTGATAACGCTAATCTTGATGTTGATCTTTGCCACTGGCTTCTTACGTGATTATATGGTGTTAGTCGCTTCCCTAACGGCTTATGGCGTTAGTGCGATCGTCTGTACGCTAGTGAGCTTAATGGGTAATGAGCGCTTCGACTTTGATTTAATCAAACAACGCGTCGGTAACTATGATAAAAAAGCTAAGGTCGCCCCCGCCTCTAAGAACCCGTAAGAGGTAGGCTATAAAACTTAGCTTGATATAACTTAGCTTAATTTAGGACGGTTTTGAGTCTATAGCCACTATTGAAAACTGATTTAGTGGCTATGACTGAAACCCTATTTATTAGCCATAAAAAGGAGATAACATGGATAACACTTTTATTTACGGCTTGTATATCCTGATTTGGCCCGCTATCACTTTAGCCGTGCTAGTCTTGATTTGCACTGCAACCTATCGTGATATCAAACGAGCCAAACGCGATAACAAAGATATTGTCTAATCAATGTCATTAAAGCAAGCTAACTGCTTGTATTCGCTCTATTAATTAACACTTGCGTGCGTGCGACGATAAATAAGCACAATTTAGCCAAAAAATAGCTTGTATTTTGAATTAATTTTGCTAATATAGTGACCCTTGGCTGGGTAGCACAGTGGTTATGCAGCGGATTGCAAATCCGTAGACGCCGGTTCGATTCCGACCCCAGCCTCCACTTTTTAGCTCAATTATTGTTAGCGTTATTTTTGATAATTTAGCTCAATTTTGACTTGCATTATTGAGATAACGGCTTATAATAGCGAGCACTTATCTAGTAACTAGATGGTCTATCAGCTAGCTTACTTTTTTAGATAAAACAAGTTTTGCCCGGGTGGTGAAATTGGTAGACACAAGGGATTTAAAATCCCTCGCTCTAACGAGCGTGCCGGTTCAAGTCCGGCTCCGGGTACCATTATAGAAGTACGAAAAACCGCAAACCAACTATGGTCTGCGGTTTTTTTGTGTCTGATACTTTCTTCTATACTGCTTTATTTAGCTTAAGCTATGCACACTGAGTGTACTTATGCAAAGATAAAGCATGAAAAGAAAAGCGATCAGTTTAGACGGAAATATAAACCATCATAACCCTGCAGACAAAACCACACGTCTATAGATAAAAGCTGTCTTCTGCTTATGCAAAAGGCAGCTTTTTGATCCTTAATACTTTTATGTGTAGCTGATAGCTTGTCTAGCCATTCACTCATAGCAAGCTTTCATTATTCATAATTTGCCACTCACTGCTCAACACGACTGCTTCGCATCTAAAGGCTTGTATCCAACAACAATACTTTATTTTTTTTAAACATTGTTTTAAAACTATAAATATTATCTTTATAATCAGTAGTTTATAAATTACAGAAACTATAAAGAACTAGTTATCATCACTAACGGAGAACGGGGATGTTTATGGCAAACTTGTCATTCGAGCCAACTGATAAAGCAGTCTAAACCAAAGTATAGCTCTTCACTAAATTAAGGAGGAAAGGTGACTTCAACCAACTCTTGCGTGAAACAGTTACCTAGCTATATTCAGCCAGAACACTTTGCTGATTATTTATCCGCTCAGCAAAATTACGCTTTGTTTTTGGATTTAGATGGTACTTTGGCAGACTTCACCTTAGATCCCAAAGACAGTGTTATCCCCCAATCAACGATAAAGCTGTTACGACAGATACAGAGCTGCGGCGTTAAAATCGCTATCATCACCGGACGTAGCCTTGCTGAAGCTAAGCAAATGCTCTCCCCTCTAATGCTACCGATTGCTGCTACTCACGGACTAGAAATAACTTTTTATAATAGTACTACTGATGCCAGTACTATGAGCGACGATAAGAAAAGCTTGAATGCTACCGATATCGCCTACGTTAATAGCACTGAGCTTGCTGCAATAAAGCAAGATATCGTCCGATTTAGCTATCCTTATAGCGATCTGAGTATAGAAGATAAACCTTACTCTGTCGCTCTTCATTTTCGAAAAAATCCGGCTTTGGCGGATATAGCTTATAACATTGCGACAAACACCTTAAAAAACCACTCTGATTGGGAATTAAAACCTGGCAAATATGTCTGGGAGATAGCACCAAAAGGCGCTAATAAGGGTACCGCGATTGTCAGCTTACTAAAAAAAATGAGTGCTAATAATGAGCTTTGCCCTATCTTTATCGGTGATGATGTTACTGATGAAGCAGGTTTTATCGCTGTACAGGAGGTATGTAGCTCAACAGGAAAAGATCATAAAGTAAAAGGCATGGGTATTAAAGTGGGTAGTGAAACAAGCTGTGCCCGTTATCGCGTTAATGATATCTTTGAGGTCACCGTTTTACTCAGCAGCTTTTTAAGATTTTGCCAAACCTACTATGCTCCATCGTTTGCTATAGCAGACGTTAATTCCTCACTAGTACAGACAATAGGAGGTCAGTGATATGAGCCGCTTAATTGTCTTATCTAACCGTGTAAAGACGCCCGATAACCAACCTATGGCAGGGGGGCTTGCGGTAGCATTGCAAGATATTTTACAAGGAAACTCAGTTATCTGGATGGGCTGGAATGGTGACATTACCGAGAGCTGCAATGACGGTACTGACAATGAGTTTAGCAGTAATAAAAATAAAGCTTCAGTAGATAATGAGCGGTTACTTGCCGACACTTCTCTGACCTATATGACCACAGCATTCACCAGTGAGCAATATCGGCAATTCTACTGCGGCTTTGCCAATAGTGTGCTGTGGTTATTATTGCATGAACGCCCTGAACTCATGAACCAAGCTGCTGATGACTATCAGGGTTACCAAGAGGTGAATCGGCTTTTTGCTCATAAAATCAAACAAGTGATTGAGCCTGATGATGTGATTTGGGTACATGACTATCACTTTTTGAGTGTGGCCTACCATTGCCGAAGTCTCGGTATCACTAATCGTATAGGCTTTTTTTTACACATTCCATTTGCTCCCCTAGCGTTTTGGCAACAGCTTGACCAAAGTGCTGAGCTGATCCATCACCTTGCCCATTATGATGTGCTCGGTACACAGACTGAGCATGATAAGGCCAACTGTTTAGCGGTTTTACAACATTACTTAAACCGGCGCTTATTATCAAACAACCCTTTAACCCACGTACCTAAAGATATCTTAGCGACAAAGGATAGTTTTATTAGCGCCTATACACCAGCTGTCAAAGAGTTGCTAATTCAGTTAGATATAAAACCTGAGCATTCGTTAATAGTTAATGCCTACCCCATCGGCGTCAACGTCACAAAGATACAGCAACAGGTCGGGCATTTGTGGTCGCCTTCATTATCTGCCGATAAATCGAATAACCTTAAAACGCCTATAAAGCCTGCGGCTCAGCAGATTATCGCGGTAGATAGGATTGATTATTCAAAAGGACTATTGAAGCGTTTTTCGGCGTATCGCTCTTTTTTGCAGCAATACCCCAGTTATCAAACCCAGCTACAATTAAAACAAATTGCTTGTCCTAGCCGCTTAGACTTACCCGCTTACCAGCATCTCTACGATACGGTCAAAGTAGCTATTGCTAAGGCCAATCAGCAGCTTGCAACTAGCATGGATAAGACAGATAGCTTTGATCCTAAAACTTACAAAACTAATAGAGCGATGACTGACTGGCAGGCGATTGACTATAGTGAAAAGGTGCTAGATCACAAGGCTTTGATGATGCTGTTTTTGCAAAGTGATGTTGGCTGGGTCAATTCGCTCAAAGATGGTATGAACTTAGTGGCAAAAGAGTATATCGCAGCGCAAAATCCTGATGACCCTGGGGTGTTATTGCTCTCACGTTATGCAGGAGCAGCTGAGCAAATGCAAGATGCAGTCATTATCGATCCGCTACAACCTGCAAGTATCATTCAAGGATTAAGAGTAGCTTTGACTATGCCACTTGGCGAGCGAAAACTTCGCTATCAAAAACTACTGCAAGGGCTACAGCGAGATGACTTGCAAGCTTGGCAACAACGCTTTTTAGATGACTTATATAAGGATAACGGGCAGCAAACACCAAGCTTGAGTCCTGAACAAAGCGAACTACCTGAATCACAATGATAACTAGGAGATTTTCATGCTAGCGCCAGAGCCAAAACCCCCCTTATTATTAGCGATTAAAGACAGTATAGAAAATATCATACTCGCTAATAGGCAAGCTACGAACGCTTTTAGTTTAACTGATGAGTTACGTCATGACATCTTAAGCACTTTAGTCACTTATAGCGATAGAATCCCGCATCCAGCAAGTGGTGCCTCTAATACAAATAGTCGCTCATCGAACACTTTAATTCGCTGGCAGATTTTGGCGTACGTCGCAGGGATTGATTTAACGATTGCCAAATGGTTCGAATCGCATTTAGATGCTTTAAGTATCTTACGTGAAATTGGCTACGATCAGACGGCTGAAGGGTTATGGGCAGTGTGGGCAGCAGAAGGTCATCCTGATCCTATACGCTATGAGCAAGGTAAAGTGAGCGGCACAAAAGCGTGGTGCTCTGGTGCTAATAGTGTCGATTACGGCTTACTCACTTATCGCGACGAGCAGGGTCAGTCCTGTTTGCTGATCATAAATATGCATCAACAAGGCATTAGTATTGATAACAGCGCATGGCAAGCGGTAGGCATGCAAGCGACTGATACCGCTACTATCCAATTCAATGAGGTGACAGCCCATAACGTAGGCACGGCAGACGCCTATTTAGATCGAGTGGGTTTTTGGCATGGAGCCGCTGGCGTTGCAGCTTGTTGGTATGGGGCAAGCGCAGTAATAGCTGGTTACTTGATAACGGCTTATCAACAAAAACCAAACGATTATAAAGCTATGTATTTAGGACAAGTCAGTACAGCATTAGCAGTCACTCAGCAGTATTTTTATCATATTGCTGAGCTGCTGGATACTCAGCCGCAAAGCAGTCATGAGCTAGCTATTCGTCAGTTAAGAGCGCACGTCGAGCAACTAGCGCGGCAAGTCATAGAAGTCACTGGACAGGCTTTAGGTGCAGCGCCATTTTGTAATAATGCGCATTTTGCAAGATTAGCAGCAGATCTGCCTGTCTTTATTCGCCAAAGTCACGGCGCTTTTGACTGGCAACAGATCGGTAAGCTGGCTGGTGCGTCCACACACTCCTTATGTAAAAACGATTTGCTTAAGCAGGCAAGCTTATGGCAACTATAATGTTGAACAACGATGACGCTTTAGAAGATAGTCGTAATAATATTCATCCTATTGTTGGTGACCGCATCATTACAGGTGACGGCACCAGTCAGGACGCTTGGCAGAATTGGGCAGGGCTGCATAACATGCCGCGACTAGACGTGGCCACTAACTTCTCTTCACAGCAGCGAGTGTGTATTTTTGCACCCCATCCTGATGATGAAATCCTGGGCTGCGGCGGTCTACTACAACAGCTTGCCGCCAATGGTAATCATATTATATTGGTACATGTGACCAACGGCACACAAAGTCATCCTAATTCGCAGATTTACTCCCCAGCAAAACTCAATACCATCCGCCCACAAGAGAGTCTAGAAGCGCTTAAAGTGTTAGGTATCGATCATCAGGTCACGATTATTAGCCTAGATTTGACGGATGGTGAGGTGTTCGCTCAGCAGGCACAGTTCTATAAAAAACTAGCTGCTATTATCCAACCTGACGATGTTCTAGTGACGCCTTTCGTACATGACGGTCATCCTGATCATGAAGCTACGGGACAGGTCGTGGCCACATTTGCTAAACAACAGCAATTAGCTTGTTATCAAGTATTCATTTGGGCTTGGCACTGGGCTGAGCCTGCCGATAATCGTATTCCGTGGAGCCGCGCGATTAAAGTCGACTTGAGCGCTGAGCAATTACAACGCAAAACCGAAGCGATCGCTTGTTTTAAGAGTCAAATCGAGAGTGATACAAGTACCGGTAATCCGCCTATCCTATCGGCACAGACTATTGCTAGAATCAGCCAACTATGGGAGGTTTATTTATATGAGCCTAATGTCTAAATCTACTTTGCTAGTCGATACTGATCATCAGACTGATACCTATTCAGAGACTTATTTTGATGCCTTGTATCGCGATAGTAGCGATCCATGGCAGTACCAAACGCGCTGGTATGAGAAGCGCAAGCGCGATATGTGTTTAGCAGTATTGCCGCAAGCTCACTATGTTAGCGCTATAGAGCTTGGCTGTGGTAACGGCGTATTTAGTGAATTGCTGGCTGGGCGCTGTCAAAGCCTTTTAAGTATTGATGGTAATCAAAAAGCGGTGAAACTGGCCAAACAGCGCTTATTGAAGCATTCTAACGTCAAGCTAATACAAGGGGTAATTCCTCAGGCTTTATCAGACGGCCCAACTGCTGACCACCAGACTTATCATTTAATCGTTATTAGTGAGATTTTATACTATTTGCCTTTAACTGATATTGATAAAGTGATTACTTGGATTAAGCAAAGCCTTGCTCCCGGTGGCACCTTACTGTGTTGTCACTGGCGCTATAATATTGACGGCTTTGAGATGACAGGTGAAACTGTACATCACCGTTTACAGCAAGCGTTTAATATAGAGAAAAGTCTAGCTTTTACCCATCAAAGCCAAATAGTAGACAGTGATTTTTTATTAGACGTTTGGCAGCGCTCTGCGCAAACCATCGCTATGCAAGAACAATTAATATAATGAGTTGGGTCAAAGCATGATAACTAGCAAAATCGTCAACGATATAAAAATTGCTATTGTGATTCCGGCTCATAATGAAGCGTCAACTATTATGGATTGTTTGACCTCAGTTCAACTCGCTATTGAACAATTACCCTCCACTATTATTGCCTATCCCCTAGTAGTGCTAGATAGCTGCACCGATGAGACGCTTAGTCTGATCAGAAGTGCCCAGGTTGAATACAAGATTGAATACTTGACTTGTGACTATCGCTGTGTGGGACGAGTGCGAGACTTAGGGCTTTGTCATGCTATTGCCAACGGTGCGAATTGGCTTGCCTGTACCGATGCAGATTCAATGGTATCTGCAGATTGGCTCACGCAGCAAATGGCTCATATTCAGCAGCAGCCGACCGACATGATCTGCGGGGTAGTCAGTGTCAATAGTTGGGCACATTTAAGCAGTCAGACACAACAAGCTTATGAGGCTCATTATCAAGACATCATGGGTCATCGTCACATCCATGGGGCAAACCTCAGCTTTAGTCGTGAAGCCTACCTCGCCGTTGGCGGCTTTAGCCCTTTAGCTTGCCACGAAGATGTCGATTTGGTAAAGAGATTTGAAAATGAAGGCTATGCCATCACTTGGAGTAACAAGGTGCGAGTAACTACTAGCAGCCGCTTACAAGCTCGCGCAAAAGAAGGGTTTGCAGCGTTTTTAGCGAATTTAGAAAGGTCTGATTTACAGTAGCTTCAGCTCATCTTAATTGCCAGTACCTTAAGGACAATGGTGCTAAGTTCTAAGCTAAGAGCCTTCATTTATAAAACAAACGAAAGCAGTTATAGTTTCGCTTGTTTTTTACTTAAGCGCGAGTATCTGATGAATGGATAGTTCAGTTACCGCTAGATTTATCATGTATTTATTATAATTGTATATTATTCATCATTTATTGCACGCCATCTGCGGGGGTTTGATCTAAGTTTGAGTTATTTTCATTGACGTAGACTGTATCATCAACCTCTTGCTCATCCTCTGCCCCGCCTACCGTAGAGTAATACGCCTCAGCATCCTCATCTTCTGTAGAAGTCGTAGTGGTCGTTGTAGCGTCATCCGTATGAACAGGAGTCATTTCGCTAGACTCTATAGTAGTGTTATTTGAGACTGTTTCGCTCGCTTCGGTATCCGTTGTTTTTTCAGTTTCATTGCTGCAAGCCGTTAGTACAACTGTGCTTGCTAATAGAGCCATCGTAAGCTTACTTACTAGTAATTTCTTGCTTAGTAACTGGCTTAGTAACTGGTCCATGTCAATCTCCTCACTGTGGTTAGGCCAAAACTATTAGCCATGCTATTTATTAAAGATTAAGTTGAATGTACTTTTAATTTTAATAATAAATAACTGAACTAGTATGAGGGTTTTGTTTGCTTTCATTAACGATTTGCTAATGCTTTTACTTTATAAATGACAAGCACATCTATACTTCAATACGCCCTAAATACACAATTATTTGCAGAGTGTTATCTATTAAAAATGATTATACTGCCTAGATGCTAGCAATTAAGCCCATAACCCTTCAACATGAAGAGCGCTGGCGTGAATAGTTGGATAATCTGCAAAGCTTAGCTGATAGCCACCCGCCGTATTAGGGTTAATCGTACAAGACGCTCCTAATGGGAAGCTTGCTTTTTGCGCGATATGGCCAAAGCGCATGCCACTATATATCGGTAACCCTGTTAACTTGTGCAACTGACGAACGACAGTTGCTACATCATAGCGCTTATCATAGCTGTCCTCACCAGTTCCAGAAAATGCACCGAACACGATGGCTTGTTGATTTTTGAACACGCCTGCTAGATATAGCTCATAGAGCATACGCTCGATACGATAAGTCTGCTCACCGACGTCTTCTAAAAACACAATGCCGCCATCGATACGCGGTAGATACTCACTGCCTGTCAGTGCCGATACTACGCTCAAATTACCCCCCCAAATCGTTCCCGTTATTGAACGGCTATCGTTATCTGCCAAAATAGGCGGCAGCTTTGGACTGGTAAGATCGGCATTATCGACATCAATAGTAAGATTCGGATCGGTTAAAGCGGCTACAAATTGACGACAACTGATGCGGTCCGGCATGGCTTTACCAAACTCGCTATAGAGCATAGGTCCTGCCAGCGAGCTCATATTGGCTTTGGCGAGCAGCGCACATTGAATCGCGGTAACATCACTGAATCCGGTCAAGATAGTGCCACGCTCTTGCATAACACGGCCTAGCGTCGCCCAATCAACCATCGGCAATAGACGAGAAGCGCCATAACCACCGCGCACGCCAAGCAGCAGTTTTGGTGCGCTAATCGCGCCCGTCGCGATGTTTTGTAAGTCGCTTGCTCGCTGCGCATCAGTGCCAGCGAAACGTAGATACTGACGGCGGGCAACCTCAGGGTTTTGCACTTGCAAGCCAGCACAGGCTACGCGCTGCAATGCCAGCTGGTTGCGAGCATCATGACTGCCGACGTTTGAGCTTGCAAATAATCGCGTTTCGATGGTTGGCTTAATGCACTGTCTTGTCTGGTTTAACTGCTGAGATGGCGACTCAGACCCAGAGACTGCAGACGGTAACTCATCTTTAGTGAGCGCGGTCAGGTTATCAGTCACTAATAAATCGTCATTCGCCAACGCATTCACCATACTTTGGCTCGCTAATAAACTGGCGCTCGCTCCTACGCCCAAATGACGCAAAAACTGTCGGCGGTTGAGCTTAGATACTATTTTCTTAGTCATCACTATCCTACAAACTGTAATCAGACTTAATAAAACGATACATAATACCCTATCTAGTCATTTGGCGCTCAAGCTTACCCTTGCTATAGTAGCTAACAACAGCAACTAGCAAAATAGTGCGTAAAAACCATAATCAACGACAATGAATAAAAAACAAGGATTTTTTATATGAGTGATAAAAATAAAGAAAAAGATGATAAAGGGCTATTAGAAAGTATCAAGCTGATTGTCAGTAAAGAAGATAAAATAAAGGACCAAGTCGAAAGCGATCGCGGACTTGAGCGTTATGCCAAAGATTTACTGTTGCTCATGAGCTTAGTCAAAGACTATTATCAAGGCAATTATCGCAATATTCCTTACAGAACTATTTCAGCGGCAGTGATTGGTCTTCTTTATGTCCTAAACCCTATTGATATTATCCCTGATTTTATTCCTTTTATCGGTCATATCGATGACGCTTTAGTGTTAAAGTTTTGTTTAAAGCGGATGGAAAAGGATCTATCAAAGTACAAAAAATGGAAAAACGAGCAAACGGCAGCTAACGACAAAAATACTAATAAAAATATGGACAGTAAAGAAGACAAAGACTCTAAAGCAAAAGGTAAAGAAGAGAAGAAGTCAGCTAGAAAGGATAAAGATAGCGAGACTGATAAAAAATCATAAGATCATTAACTTTTCATTCTATTATCGCTGCACAATAAAACCACGGCCAATGAGAGTATCTCGTTGGCCGTGGTTTCGTTTGCTTATCTCTATTATTTTAGTGACAGCTATTCTAAGGGCATTTACTCTAGGGACAGCTACTATAAACCGTTAATCTGGGACATGGTAGCTGGACTTTTCTGGATTGAGTCCAAAGGAGAACACAAAGGTTGCAACGAGGCTATTGACGATAATAAAGGCTAGGTCAATATGGATATGCCCTAGCATATAGCGGCCAATCAACCAAGAGACAATCAGCATAACAATAAAAAAACCGCCCATATACCCTAAGATAGCGGGATGCTTTAGATTATAAGGCTGTTCTGGTGTTTCTTTATCTAAGACTTTTGTGCGAATCAACCAGCCTGCGGCATAAGAGAGGCCGCCTAACACCACGTAACTCAAAAAATTCATAATACCTGACTCGATCATTGACCATTTAATTATAGGATATTGCCACGTGCGCTACCGTCGATGTAGCGGCACTGATACTAACTAATATCAGCACTGGCATAAGGTTTAAATACTTTCATCGACGTTATCGATGACGATATTGGCATGCGGATCAGCCAAAATATCAGTATTGACCTCATCGCACTCGACGCGATAAATAGTATTAGCGCCGCGGTAAATATAAGACAAATACTCACTATCGAGCAAAGGGTCGATATTGGCATAAGCAGGTTTAACATGCGCTAACACTAGCACCCTATCAGGACGAGCGATGACCGCATCGACATTATCGGGATCGATCGAGAAGAATGTTGGAATCTCCTCATTGTCTACGACCTCTAATACTTCAGGATCATCCCAAACTCGCCCACTACTGGCAGGCTCTTTCATTTGCATGACCCACTTTCCATTTTGCTCACTGACTTTTATTTGTGCTGGTTCATCAAAGCTTACGGTATAGCATCCTGCAAATATAGAAACATCTGCCTGAGACACTGTAGACTCAACGCTTGTAGCTTCAGGGTCACTATCGCTACAGCCTGCTAGCCATAATACGCTACAGGCGGTTATACTAGTGAGCAAGGTCGTAAAGGATTTACCAATAACATCTGCGCCTTTAGCCATCGTCAAGTCTTCCTACATTATTGTTTTGGATTGGGATTTAAAGAGTGCCGTTATCATTCTAACAGAAAATGTGAGCGCTGCTTTTGAGATCTGTGATGATAGTGTTTTGTGTCTCCCAGTCGCCTTATCGGTTATAGATTTGCTATAATCAAACTCTCTATTTTAACATCGACCTTACTCCCTTACCGCTGAGTTTTTATGTCAGATAATCGTTCCGCCGCCCAAACTAAAGCTATGCAGACGGCTGCGTCTAATAAAGCAGACCCTTTAGCCGCCAAAGCCAATACTACTATCGCTTATACCGACGGCGCTTGTAAAGGCAATCCCGGCGCTGGTGGCTGGGGCGCACATCTTATTTTGAGTAATGGACAAACCAAAGATCTATACGGCGGTGAAGACGCCACCACCAATAACCGTATGGAGCTGATGGGCGCCATACAAGCCTTGCAGCATAGCGCACGCGATATTACCTTAGAGATCTGGACCGACTCAAGCTATGTCAAAAATGGTATTACCGACTGGATTGACGGCTGGAAAAAGCGCGGCTGGAAAACAGCAAGTAAAAAGCCGGTGGCGAATAAAGACTTATGGCAACAGCTTGACGCGCTATGCCAAAATCGTAAGGTAGAATGGCACTGGGTAAAAGGTCATGCCGGACACGCAGGCAATGAAAAAGCCGATGAGCTTGCCAATCTTGGTGTCACAGCCAGTAGTGAGCATGATGATCATTTATCTGCTGATAGTACCGCAAATAGCGCTGATGATAGTCGTAAAAAAAAAGCCGCGACTAATGAGTCTGCGCTTGATAAAGACGACTGGTTAAGCTTTGACCCTTTAGGACTCGATAACTTTGAAGACATTGACGGCATTGATAATGATGATAACGTAGATAGTATGGACAACAGCACTGACGAGCTTGAAGCTGAGGCGGACCCTAGTCCAGACCACATGACTGCAGTTCAATCGACTAGCCAGCCTTATCAGACCGCCGATACTCATTTAGATTTAGATGCCCATTCAAATACTACTTTAAATAGCACAAATGACGAAGATAACCCAAGCGTCTTGCCCTCTATTACGATTGATACTACGAGTACAGATATGACTGCCGAAACCGATTTACAGCACCCTGATACGCAAGCGGCTGCTTTGCCAGAATTCGATGGTGATACGAGCCGCGCCAACCCTAATTTCAAGCCGCTACTGCCAACGCCTACGCACCGCGGTGAGAGCAATCGTCAACTGATCATGGATACTGAGACGACGGGACTTGATGCGCTAAAAGGCGATCGCATCATCGAAGTGGGTATCGTTGAGTTGGTGGGGCGTAAATTCACTGGTGAAAAGCTTCATGTCTATATCAACCCGCAGCGCGGTATGGATGAAGAGGTGATACGTATTCATGGTATCTCTGAGGCCTTCTTACAAGATAAACCGACTTTCGATCAAGTTGCCCAAAAGCTTTATGACTTTATGGATGGTGCCGAAATCATCGCTCATAATGCCGCGTTCGATATGAACTTTTTGACTATGGAATTTGAAAAAGTCGGACTATCGGACTTTGCCCAGCGGGTACAAGTCACTGACTCACTGCTGATGGCTAAGCAGCAGTATCCAGGGCAAAAAAATACGCTAGATGCGCTAGTGCGCCGTTTAGATGTTGGTAAGCAAGACCGTACCTTTCACGGCGCTTTACTAGATTCGGAGATTTTGGCGGAAGTCTATCTGGCGATGACTGGTGGTCAAGTATCATTAGCGATTGAAGAAGATAGTGCTGGCGACGGCGGCCAGACCGCTCATGCTACCTTTGCCAATTTAGCCACGCTACTGCTGGATTCCAGCCAAGATGATAAGGCAAATCGCGATTGGTTTATGAATTTGGCTGAAGACTATCCAGTAATGAATGATAGCTTATCGAATTGGTAAGCTATGATAAGAAGTACTATGGAATTTAAACGCTATACGCTATCATCCGTTAATGGCTATTAATAATAATCGATAAGGGAACACGATGAGTCAGTCTGAGCAAACCACGTTGAGCGCGCCTACGCTTAGTATCACCAACTTTGACTTACCCTCTTTGCACTTATTGCATGATGAGGTCATAGTTACCCTAAAAAACGCTGAAATCCACTTGAGCGACTTTAATGACAATCAAGCACAAGCGCCTTTATTGCTCGAATCAGTCGAAGTCCTAACCCAGTTATCGCGTATTTTTGAGCTGATATCGCTTAAAGGCGGTCAAGTATTAAGCTTAGCGATCGCCCAAGGCTTGCAGCAGCTGCATGACAGTCAAGACAATACCAATATCGCGTTGATCATGGATCTCTCAGAGGCGATAATGACCTTAGATCGTTATGTTGAATTCGTGCTATTGACTGAGACCGTAGAGCCAAGCTTATTACTGCCGATTATCCATAAGCTACAAGCTTATGGCGATGAAGCACCTATTGATACTGACTACTTTGCCGACTTTGGCCGTAGCAGCGTGATCATCGCAAACCCTGAAGATAATTTTCAATCCTTGGATACACTCGGGCTTGATAGTCATTTATTAACCAACGTTTATCGTAACGGTCTTAGCATTTTATTGGCTAATACAGATTGTAATATCTCGACCCGTGAAGCTAAGAAACTCGAAGCAATGAGCGCTGCCTGTGCTTATATCGCAGGCCACAGTAACAGCTTATTTTGGCAAGCTGCTGCAGCAGCAATAGTCGATATTGAAACTCAGCTTCCTTTGTCTCTAAGCCAAAAACATACCTTAATCTACTTAGAACAGCAGTTTAATAGCTATCTGCCAGTGATGGATATTCGTTTTGCTGATCTGGTCAGCTTCGCTTGTAGCCGTGATAATGAGCAAGCGCAAAAGCTGCGTGAGCAGTACGCCAATAACCAGCTTGAGTCATCACAGCGCGAACAGATGAAACGCTTTTTGTTTGGCCCCAACCGCGCCATCACTGACATCTCAAACGAGCTCATCCAAGAAAAGATCAACCTCATCAAAGAGCAAGTGGATAGCTACGCACGCCGCAATACTGTCACCGCTACCCCTATCGAGCCTACTGATATCGCAACCAAAATAGCTAAGTTGAGCTCTGCCCTGCACCTATTAGGTCTAAGCGACACCGCAGCTCTGCTCACTAATACAGCTAACGCAGTTGCTAAGTGGGACCACCCAAAACCTGAAGATTTTGACGAGCTGCTGTTAGCGCTCATGTCGGCCGAAAATACTTCGATTACAATGGCAAAAATGCATACGCCTGGCGCGACTAACTTATCGCTGAATAACCAGCGAATCTCCTTGCATCAGCTTGATACGGCCTATGATGTTTTAGTACAAGAGAGCCGTAGTAACATCACAAAAGCCGAGCACGCCATCACCACTTATATCACTGCAGATGACGCGCATCTGTCCATGTTAGATGAGTTTCCAGAGATGATCTGCCAGGTCGCAGGAGCGCTACGTTTCTTAGAATTACCTGCTTTGGCAAATATGTTTAGTCAATTGGCAAGCTTCACCCAGACCTGTCTAACAAACGCACAGCCTCTAAGCGAGCAAACCCTCAGTCACATGGCGGATGTACTCATGTCCGTGGATTATCGCTTAGATGGTTTTGAGAATAATCGTCCCGTAAATAAACGCTCGCTAGATGTCGGTCAGCATAGCTTAAGCCAACTACTAGCCGCCTAAAGATTTTGGATAGATGTCAATGAGTGCTGCTTTTATAATCGAAAAAGATACTGTCTTATGTCGCAGGACGCCTAAAGGTTGGCAGCCCTTATCTATCGACTTCTCGGCTGATTCAGACCGCAACCTGCCCCCTTATCAGTTAGGCTGTGTCGAACTGTTAGAGAGCTTAGCGCCAAGCCATTGGCAGCAAAGTGCACATTGGCAAAGAGACAGTAGCAATAGCAGCATAAGTGATGAAGCTGTTCATCCAGCGAATAATGCTCCGGCCGCATATGCTATCAGCTATCACTATGCAAAAACCAATCAACTCACGCTACCGACTATCCGCGATGATATTGAGTCCATCTCAGCGGCAATCAACCAAACTGACATTCAAGCAAATGATGCTGATGACAATGGCGCTATAAACGCTTTTATCTCTTATCGGCAGCTGCTCACTCAGATTCCAGTAGCGCTCGCCGATCAGATCAGTCAGGCCATGCAGCTGCTGCGCTGGCAAGCGGATACTCAGTTTTGTAGTCGCTGTGGTGCGGCGGTCTGTGCAGCGGACTCTGGCGAGCGGGCGATGGTATGCAGCGTTTGCCGCTTACGCCAGTATCCGCGAGTACAGCCATGTGTGATTACGGCCATTACTCGCCCAAACCCTAAGTCCGGCGAGATGCAAATACTATTAGCGCATCATCACCGCTATGGTCAGACCACTCTGCCATTACAATATGGTTTGATTGCAGGCTTTGTAGAAGTTGGGGAAAGCTTAGAGCATGCAGTGGTAAGAGAAGTGTTTGAAGAAGTCGGTATTCGCTTATCAGACATTCGCTACGTCAGCAGTCAGCCTTGGCCGTTTCCTTCTAACTTAATGCTCGGCTTTCGGGCCAGTTATGACAGTGGCGATCTTGTGCTGCAAGAAGATGAGCTGTCGCACGCAGACTTTTTTGATTTATCAAACCTGCCAAAGATACCCTTCAAAGGCAGCATTGCTTACGACCTCATTGCTCAAATTGCTGAAGAGCAAGGGGTTACGCTTGCATAAAAGTCTATTTTGACTGCTAGTCATTATCTATATTATTTAGCCTCTATTATTTATTCTGTATTATTTATTACATGCCCGTTTTAAGGCCAGTACTCCATGTCTGACAATCATACTCACCCTTTACCGACTCGCCTAGCTGATCTGCCGCTATTATTCGATACTCGAGCGTTAGAGTCGCTACCAAAGGCGACGCAAATTAAAATCGCTCAGATCGATGCTTGCTTACCACAGACCCAATGCGGGCTTTGTGACCATCCGGATGGCTGCCTGCCTTATGCAAGAGCGATCGCCGTCGATGACGAACCTCATAACAAATGCGTACCTGGCGGACAGCCGGTCACCGATGCGATTGCCCAAATTCTGGTAGATAGCGATAGCAGTCATAGCTCTATTAGTAGCGCCAGTGCCGACACTCCTGTCATGGCCGAGCCCTCCAAGTGGCCGATAGATGACACGACGATGCGCCCAACCGAAGTGCGTGCCATTATCCGTGAAGACGATTGTATCGGCTGTACTAAGTGTATCCCTGCCTGCCCGGTCGATGCTATCGTCGGTACCGGTAAGCATATGCATACGATCTTTACCGATCTGTGTACTGGCTGCGAGCTATGTCTAGCGCCTTGTCCTGTCGACTGCATTGATCTAGTGACAGTGCATCGCGAGCTGACAGCTGCCGAGCGCGAACAAGAACAAGACGATCTGCGCCAGCGTTATCATACTCATCTAAGACGGGTCACCAAACAGCTGGCCGATAGTAGTAATGCCAAGCCCGTCGTCAGCATGGTAGAGGCTAAGCTCAATAATGTCGCGAGCCAAGCTCTCGATATCAGCGAGCAACAAGCCAAAAATACTATTGCGGCAGCAAAACTACGCAGCAAAATCAAAAAGCTAGAAAAGCAGCTAAGCGTGCGTCCCAATGCCGCTAAGCAAAGCGAGCTTAGCGCCTTACAAGAAGAGCTTGCCACCCTTTAATGGATGCTATAACGAACCACGCGATAAAAATCAGTCAAATTAAGACGTCATCTTATGAGTAAAACCGTTAAACATAAAACCGCTAATACGCCGCCATCGAGACTGATGCCTAAGCGCAATGTGCGGCCATTCTTTGAAAAGCTGGCGGCAACGATAGATGAGCCCGTCACTGAGCTGCACTTCAACAGTAACTTTGAGCTGCTTATCGCCGTTATTCTCTCCGCGCAAGCCACTGACGTCAGCGTCAATATTGCGACAAATCAGCTTTATCCTATCGCTAATACGCCCGAAGCCATTTATGCTTTGGGTGAGGAAGGACTCAAACCTTATATCCAGAACATTGGTCTTTATAATTCAAAAGCTAAAAACGTGATAAAGACTTGCCGCGACTTGATTGATAAGTTTGACAGTCAAGTGCCTGATAATCGTAAAGACCTTGAGTCATTGGCAGGCGTCGGCCGCAAGACTGCTAATGTGGTGCTTAATACGGCATTTGGTCAGCCCACTATGGCGGTCGATACCCATATCTTTCGGGTCGGTAATCGTACTGGCCTTGCAACTGGCAAAAATGTGCTCATCGTTGAGCAAAAGCTAGTCGCGCGTATTCCAGAAGATATGCTAGTAGATGCCCATCATTATCTGATCTTACACGGACGCTATACTTGTCAAGCGCGCACACCGAAATGCGGTGCTTGTCCGGTGTATGAGGAATGTATGTTTAAGGATAAAGCTAAATTTTTGGAGTTATGACTACTCAAATGAAGGTAACACCATGCGACTCTCTCCGCGCGACTCTTTGATATTTATGAAGTTTTAGATTTGTTTAGGACTCTTAAGAGTTTCGAGAGTTTAGTTGAGTCGTAAAGACGCTCTAGAGTTTTAGAGCAAATCACGGTAAGATATGGTAATTTTTTTGACTCATTTTTCTATTTTTATAACTTTTAATAAATACTGACTCGTTTTTATAACAGTCCCTGCCATTAAGCGATCATATTATGCGTGAATACAGTTTATTTACCTCAGAGTCTGTCAGCGAAGGCCATCCTGATAAAATGGCTGACCAAATCTCTGATGCCTTACTCGATGCCATTTTGCGTGAAGATCTGCACGCGCGCGTCGCTTGTGAGACTTTAGTCAAAACAGGCGCTGTCGTATTAGCTGGTGAAATCTCTACTACAGCTAACATTGATATCGAGCGTATCGTTCGTGATACGGTCAATGGTATCGGCTATCATCATTCGGACTTAGGTTTTGATGGTGAGACTTGCGCGGTTATCAACATGATCGGCAAGCAGTCGCCTGAGATTGCCCAAGGCGTCGATCGTAGTAGCCCAGAAGAGCAAGGCGCTGGCGATCAAGGTCTAATGTTTGGTTATGCCAGTAACGAGACGGATGTATTGATGCCCGCTCCTATCGAGTATGCGCACCGCTTGATGCAGCGTCAGTCTGAGCTGCGCCGTGCAGGCGAGCTGCCTTGGCTCCGACCTGATGCCAAAGCACAAGTAACACTCAACTATGATGGCAATCGCCCTGTCGCTATTGATGCGGTAGTACTATCGACTCAGCATGATCCTAGTATCTCACAAGCGGACTTGCAAGAGGCTATCATGGAGAACATCATCAAGCATGTGCTACCAGCTGATCTGCTGCATAAAGGCACGCGCTATCACATCAACCCAACCGGTAAGTTTGTGATTGGCGGGCCTGTCGGCGACGCGGGTCTAACTGGCCGCAAAATCATCGTTGATACTTATGGCGGTATGGCTCGTCATGGCGGCGGGGCTTTTAGTGGTAAAGACCCCTCTAAAGTCGATCGTAGTGCCGCTTATGCGGTGCGTTACGTCGCCAAAAACATTGTCGCAGCTGGCATTGCTGATCGCTGCGAAGTGCAGGTCAGCTACGCTATTGGTGTGGCAGAGCCGACTTCTATTTCTATCAACACTTTTGGCACCAACAAAATCGATAATGACGAGATTATTCGCCTGATTCGTAAGCATTTTGACTTACGTCCTTATGGCATCACGCGTATGCTCAATCTGCTGCAGCCCATGTATCAGCAGACTTCAACCTTTGGTCATTTCGGTCGTCCTGGGTCTGAGACCGCATTTACTTGGGAAAAAACCGATAAGGCTGAGATACTCAAAGCCGATGCCGGTCTGTAGTCCGAAAAGCAAGATTACTATCTATTCTATAAAATTTAGACTATTGAAATAACATACTATTTAACTCATTTACTTAACGGAGTCTTTTATGTCTGACGCCAATATGCCAAACGATACTACCAATACAGACAATATCGAAAACAATGTCGAGATCACTCCTGAGATGCAGTCTTTTTATCAGCGCGCTGATGAGATTATCGGCGTTGCTAATAGCCAACTCGGCGAAAAGGCACACTCAGGCCAAGTCGGCGCTTCCCTACTTTATGCTGCCGCGCGTTATAGCGCTTCGGTCGCCTCTATTGGCTTTGTAAAAGGGGAGGATTTTGCCAAAGAAAAAGAGGACATTATCGAGTTTTATACCAAGCAGTACCGCCAAATGCTCAGCGACAATCTTACTGACTACGCACAAAACTTCGATAACTATGTGCAGCTTAATAAAAACGATACAGTAGGCGAATAAACAAATTCTTAGCGTTTGCCTAGCTTGTTAGTTGCATTAAAGTCTTATGCTCATTAGTATCTCCCTATTAAACCCTAAGCTTAATCATAAGCTTAGGGTTTTTTATTGATATAGCCGTATGGTCAATGCCTACGAATCAGCTATAGCGCTACGAGCGTGCGTCTAAAATAAACTAAAAAGAGTAAGGCATGCCAGTCAAACTTATATCAGTGATACCCTCAAGCCTATGTAATAGCCTGAGATTTTCGCCAACGATAACAACTTAGTGGCTGACTGATGATAAATAAGCTACTATGAATTTGGACTTTGTCATTAATCAAGGTGACTAGATCGATGACAGGACATAATCAAACAATACTGATAAGGAGATACCACTATGAACCCTGTACTCAAATCATGGAGACTAAGCTCTTTATTACTAGGGTTGTCAGCTATTATGGCGTTAGCTGGCTGTAGTAATATTCCAAGTGTCAATACCCCAGACGATGCGGCTATTCATACCGTGGAATATGGCAAGCAGATATCTAGTGACAACCCTTTTACCAAATGTCCCCCTTATGACCCTGAGCAAACCATGTGTACCATGCAGTACGATCCAGTATGTGTCAAAACAAAGACCGACTCAGGATTCAACTATCGTACCGCGGGTAATGCTTGCTCCGCATGTGGCACAACCACTGCAATCGGTTATACCAAAGGACAATGTTCATAAACCAAAGCTTATAAACCAATGCTCATATTCAATGATTATGAATGTTTACCCGCTATCACCCATAAAAAAGCCCTAGCTTAATATATAAGCTAGGGCTTTTCTTACGAATGGTCATTTTTCTACAAAGTCAGATTAAACCTGTCTTACTTATCTTTGGGCTCTACGATTAAGTCAGGAGGCCCTGTTAACAGATCTTCATCACGGAACTCGTTAGCTGAGTTGTGTTCAGCAGACTCCTCAGTAGTGAACCACTGCTTATTACGATACAGAATCAGACGATCTCGGCTCAAACCACGCAGTAGTGAATACATCATAACCATAATCACGATAGCAAACGGGAAGCCTGAAACAATCGATGCCGCTTGCAGAGCCCCTAAACCGCCAGCTGCTAAGAGTACCGCTGCGATAACGCCTTCAGTACCTGCCCAGAATAGACGCTGAATCTTAGGCGGATTGGTATCACCACCAGAGGTCAACATATCGATGACGAAACTTGCAGAATCTGACGAGGTCACGAACCAAAGCACGATCATAATCACGATGAGTAGGTTGACCGCTGCAGTTAATGGATACGATTCCATTAGCTTAAAGATTGCGCTGCCAGTATCGGCTTTGACTGCCTCGATAAGACCAGGACTTGCCACACTTGGATCAGCTGCAGCCATCAGCTCCATGTGTACTGCTGAGCCACCAAAAGCGGTGAACCATAAGAAAAGAATAGTAATGGGGATTAATAACACACCCAAAATAAACTCGCGAATCGTACGGCCACGTGAGATACGAGCGACGAATACACCAACAAAAGGTGACCAGCTAATCCACCATGCCCAGTAGAAGATAGTCCAAGATGACTGCCAGTTATCTTGGCCTTCATAAGACTCAGTCCAAAGACCTAAAGGAATCACTTGATGCAAGTAGTTACCAACGTTTTCAACGAAACTATTAAAGATAAACTGCGTCGGACCTAAGATAATCACAAAGCTGAGCAAGATGACGGTGAATAAGATATTCAGATCACTTAAGCGCTTGATACCTTTATCTAAACCCAAAAACAGCGACATGCCTGCCAATACAGTAATAATAGCAATCAAAATGATTTGTGTAGTGATATTATTAGGTACACCAAATAGCGTATCTAGACCTGAGTTGATCTGTAACACCCCTAATCCAAGCGTCGTCACCACCCCAAACATCGTCCCAAATACGGCAAGTGTATCTACCGTATGACCCATAGGTCCATAGATTTTTTTGCCGAGTAAAGGATACAGGGTTGAGCGAATGGCCAAAGGTAGGCCGACACGATAATGGAAATAAGCCAACGCCAAAGCGACGATACCGTAGATGGCCCAAACATGAAACCCATAATGCAAAAATGAGATATTCATCGCAAGCTTAGCGGCTTCAACACTCTCAGGCGTGCCTAATGGCGGTGCCATAAAGTGATACAACGGCTCAGCAGTACCCCAATACAGCAAACCAATACCGATACCTGCTGAGAAGAGCATACCAATCCATGAGACTAGATTATACTCGGGCCTCTCAGTTTGATGACCTAGTCTGATATCGCCATAACGGCTAAATATCATATAGATACTCATGACTAAGGCTAGATTCACCACCACGATAAAGAACCAGCCAAAGCGCAACGAGACAAACGCTTTTGCCTCGTTAAACACCACTTCAGCTTGCTCATTAAAAAAAGCGCCGAAAATAATAAAGACCAAAATCAAAATAGCTGAGGTCAAGAACACAGGTTTACTTACCCGTGGAAAAGGGCCTAAGCGGCCAACTTTTACATGATCCATAGCGTGTCCAAAAGTTAAAATTGCGTCACCTTACCAAGATATAGGGTGATTATCAAATGCAGTATTAAAAATACAGTGGTTAATATGCAAAAATAATTTAGAAAGAATTAAGGATATTTTGCTATAGCGAATCGAACTTTGAGCCTTAAAAGCTATTATCAATACAATCGCTTAGGCTATTTTAGCTTTTATCATGGATATAAAAAAAGCCTCAATCTGTTTAAAGATTGAGACTAATAATAAAGTTTAACGTACTTAACTGAAGATTAATCGCCTTTGACGATCTTTGGCGGTCCTTTGAGTAGATGCTCATCGGCAAACTCATCAGCGGTATTATGATCGATAGACTCATCAGTAATAAAACGCTGCTGCGCACGATAAAGGATCAAGCGATCGCGGCCAAGACCACGCCACAGCGCGTACATCATGGCAAAAATGACAATGGCAAAGGGTAGACCTGCAACAATCGCTGCTGCTTGCAAAGCACTAAGACCACCTGCTGCGAGCAAGATTGCGGCAATAAAGCCTTCTGCCGTCGCCCAAAATAGACGTTGAATCTTTGGTGGATTGGTATCACCACCTGCGGTTAACATGTCAATGACAAAGCTTGCAGAATCAGACGAGGTGACAAACCACAAGACAATCATGATGACGATCAACAAGGTAATAGGCTTAGCGAATGGATAATACTCAACCAACTTAAAGATTGCGCTACCTATGTCTGCTTGTACTGCCTCTATTAGCCCAGGGCTTACTAGAGCAGGATCAAGTGTTGCTAACAGCTCCATATGGATAGCTACGCCGCCAAAGGCTGTGAACCAAAAGAACAAAATAGTCATCGGTATCAGTAGCACACCTAAAGTGAACTCACGAATTGTGCGACCACGAGAGATACGAGCAATAAACACCCCAACAAATGGTGCCCAGCTTACCCACCATGCCCAATAAAATATCGTCCAGCCACTTTGCCAATCGGTACCACTATACGACTCACCCCAAAAACTAAGTGGAACGATTGCCGCCAGATAATTACCAATGTTTTCAAAGAAGCTATCAAAGATAAATAGTGTTGGACCCAAAATAACCATAAAGGCTAGCAGTAGGCCGGTGAGACCCATATTGAGATCGCTCAAACGCTTGATGCCTTTATCAAGACCAAGCATTAAAGATCCGCAAGCCAGCAGAGTAATAAAGGCGATAATGACAAACTGAACAGCAAGACTATTCTGAAGACCAAATAGGTTTTCAAGTCCTGAATTGATCTGCATGACTCCTAAACCTAGCGAGGTCACAACGCCAAACATCGTACCAAAGACGGCTAAAATATCGACCGTATGTCCCCAGCGCCCATAAATCTTTTGACCCAATATAGGGTACAAAGTTGAGCGAATGGACAGCGGTAATCCGCGTCTAAAATGAAAATAGGCCAAAGATAACGCGACGATAGTATAGATAGCCCAAGCATGTAAACCCCAATGCAAAAACGAGACATTCATCGCCTGCTTAGCGGCCTCCATGGTCTCAGGCTCAGCCATTGGCGGCGCCATGTAATGGTATAATGGCTCAGCCGTACCCCAATAGACTAGACCGATACCGATACCTGCTGAGAACAGCATGCCAATCCAAGACCCCAGGCTGTACTGCGGCCGCTCAGTTTGCTGACCCAAACGTATATCGCCGTAGCGACTTGCTATAAGATAAATACAAAAGACTAAAGCCACGTTCATGAGTAAAATGAAGAACCAGCCAAAATTAGTCGTAATAAAGCTTTGCAGATAACTAAAAAGCGCACCAGCAGTCTCAGTGAAAAATGCGCCAAAGATAATAAAACCAATAATAAGAATACTCGATGTGATGAAGACGGGCTTGCTTACCCTAGGAAAAGGGCCAAGCCTTTCAACCTTTACGTGATCCATTCGTTAAATAACCTTAATTTTTTTGGAAATTTACCTTATCAAGATAACGCGCAACTATCAATTATAAAACAAGTACTTACAAGTCTTTATTGAATAGAAACAAAGTTGTAAGTCATCAATTAGAAAACATTATTTCACTATTGGTAAAACTACTGCCATGTTATATCATAGCATTATGATTAATTAACCTTGGTTTTACTGTGGTAATAAATGTAGCAATCTGCCGTTATCGCCATCTTCCAGTAGCCATACCTGACCATCTATGCTTGATACATTTCGTATTCTTGCGCCCATATCATAGCGATAGCGCTCACTGGCATTACCTGCCGCATCCATATCGACCACGATAAGCGCTTTAGAGGATAAGCCGCTCATTAATGCCTTGCCTTGCCATGCTGGAAAGTCATTTTGACTGCCTGAGGTGTAGATACTCAAAGACGATGGTGAAATAACAGGCGTCCAGCTCACTTTAGGAGGAGTAAATTCAGGACGAGTATCATGGTCGGGTATGTCTGTGCCAGAATAGTTACGACCGTTTGAGACCACAGGCCAGCCATAGTTATTGCCCTTGACGATTAAATTATACTCATCACCGCCACGCGGTCCCATCTCATTGCTCCACAATCTGCCCGACTCATCAAACGCCATACCGAGTACATTTCGATGACCCGTACTCCAAAACTGGGCGCTAATGTCATTATTGTTGGCATAAGGATTGTCACTAGGGACAGTCCCGTCAGGATGCAAGCGGATAATTTTACCAAGATTTAAGCTCATATCTTGCGCAGGCTGTTTTTCTTGACGATCGCCTGAGCTGATATAAAGGTAACGTCCATCAGGTGAGAACAATAAGCGATGACTATAATGCCCTTGCCCATCGATTTTTTTGTTTTGCTGCCAGATAGTGCTGATGTTTTGCAAACTTGGCTTCTCGGTATCTAAACCGCTGAGCGTCGCTTTGATAACCTTTGCCCCATATTTATTACTATCAGCACCACTGCCCGCTTCGGCGTGACTGATATAAATAGCATTACTTGCCCTAAAATCTGGCGCTAAAGTCACATCTCCTAAGCCGCCTTGTCCGCCATAAGCCACCTCTGGCACACCTGCGACTTGGGTTTTGACTCCTGTCTGCGTATCGACCACAAATAGCTCGCCCGACTTTTGCGTGACTAGCAACTCAAGCGCGTCATTTCCTGTTTTTGGTAGTGCAGCCATCGCCCATGGCTCATTAAAGGTTGCGATCACTTGGGTAGTAAAGCTAGGCTTGCTGTCTTCTGTTTGCTCGCTAGTACTAATGTCAACGTCTTGTGTATTGGCTACAGGAGTGGCTGATTCTGAGCAGGCCGCAGTGCTAAATAGTAGAGCGGCTACCATTAGCGGTAAACTAACTTGCTTGTTTTTACTTATCTTGCTGTCGATTGGCATAGCGTTCATCCTTTAATATCTTTAGTCTCATTTTTATTTATCGCTGACATCTGTCTTCTAATATAGCAAGCCTCATGTAACTTCGCCCAGAAATTATGCAACAAAAAACCCTTTATCTACTATGGCAGATAAAGGGTTAGTGTTACTTAGATATTGGCTCTCAATCTAAAATGACTATTAGCTCATTCTAAGCTTATTAAAAGTCAATCTATCATCTTGATCGACATCGACTTTGATGATATCACCTGCGACAAAGTCACCAGCCAATAGCTTTAATGACAATGGATTTTCGATCTCTTGCTGGATCGCACGTTTTAGTGGACGCGCGCCATACACAGGATCGTAACCAACAGCGACTAGTTTGTGCATCGCATCGGCTGACAGCTCGATATCCATCTCACGCTCTTGGAGACGCTGACGTAGACGCTGCAACTGAATGTCAGCAATACCAGCCATCTGCGACATGCCAAGCGGATGGAATACCACAATCTCATCGATACGGTTGATAAACTCTGGGCGGAAATGCTGTCCGACCGAATCCATCACCTCAGACTTGATGTCTTCATAGCTCTCGCCGACCATCTCTTGGATTTTGTGTGAGCCTAAGTTACTGGTCATCACAATCACCGTGTTTTTGAAGTCAACCACGCGGCCTTGTGAGTCGGTCAAACGTCCATCGTCTAACACTTGTAGCAAGATATTAAACACATCAGGATGCGCTTTTTCGACCTCATCAAACAGTATCACGCTATAAGGCTTACGGCGTACCGCTTCGGTTAACGTACCGCCTTCTTCATAACCGACATAGCCTGGAGGCGCGCCCACTAAGCGGCTGACGCTGTGCTTCTCCATATACTCACTCATGTCGATACGGATGATGGCATCCTCACTATCAAACAAGAAGTTGGCCAGTGATTTGGTCAGCTCAGTTTTACCAACCCCCGTAGGCCCTAAAAATAAGAACGAACCCGATGGGCGGTTGGGATCAGACAACCCAGCTCGGCTACGGCGCACAGCGTTGGCGACTGCTTCGACTGCTTCATCTTGACCGATGACGCGCTCATGCAGCTTGTCTTCCATCGCCAACATCTTGTCACGCTCGCCTTGCAGCATTTTGCTGACAGGAATTCCCGTCGCGGCTGCCACCACCTCTGCGATCTCGTTGTCCGTGACTTTATTACGCAGCAGTTTGGCACCGCCATTATCACCTGCCAGCTCTTTTTGCTCGGCCAAATCAGACTCTGTGATACGGCGCTCAAGCTGTGGAATCGTCTCGTACTGCAGCTTACTCATGGTTTCATAGTCGCCTTCGCGGCTGGCTTTATCATAAGCGATACGCGCTTTGTCCAGCTCGTCTTTTAGCTGCTGAGAGCCTTTAACCAGCGCTTTTTCCGCTTGCCAAATCTCATTGAGATCGGCGTACTCTTTTTCTAGCTCCTCGATTTGGCTATCAAGCACTTTACGCTCTGCTTGTGCGCCGGCATCTTCTTCGTTTTTGAGTACTTCGCGCTGCATTTTTAGCTGAATCAGACGGCTATCGAGCTTACCGAGTGCTTCAGGCTTACTGTCCATCTCCATGCGCAGGCGACTGGCTGCTTCATCGATTAAATCAATCGCTTTATCAGGCAGCTTGCGATCGGTGATATAACGATGGCTCATGCGCGCTGCGGCAATAATCGCGCTGTCTTGAATATCGACACCGTGATGCAGCTCATAACGCTCTTTTAGACCACGCAGAATAGCAATGGTGTCTTCAACCGTTGGCTCATCGACCAATACTTTTTGGAAACGGCGCTCAAGGGCGGCATCTTTTTCGATAAATTGACGATACTCATCTAACGTCGTCGCGCCGACGCAGTGTAGCTCACCGCGTGCAAGCGCAGGCTTTAGCATATTGCCTGCATCCATCGCGCCCTCTGACTTACCCGCGCCGACCATGGTATGCAGCTCATCGATAAACAAAATGACATTGCCCTCTTGCTTGGCCAAGTCACTTAGCACCCCTTTGAGACGCTCCTCAAACTCACCGCGGAACTTAGCACCGGCAATCAATGCACCTAAATCCAAGGACAACACTTCCTTACGGCGTAGACCTTCTGGCACATCGCCATTGATTATTTTTTGTGCTAGGCCTTCGACGATGGCCGTCTTACCGACACCTGGCTCACCAATGAGCACGGGGTTGTTTTTGGTGCGGCGCGAGAGCACTTGAATGGTACGACGTATCTCTTCATCACGGCCAATGACAGGGTCTAGCTTACCCATCTCGGCTTGTTCGGTTAGGTTAATGGTGTATTTATTGAGCGCATCACGCTGATCTTCTGCGTTTTGATTATTCACAGTTTCATCACCGCGAAGTTGCTCGATAACCGCTGCTAACTTATCTGCGGTAACCCCAGCACTTTCAAATATCTTTTTGGTTTCGCCTTGCTCCGCAAGTGCCAATAGCACCCATTCAGTGGCAATAAAATCATCGCCTTCTTTTTGTGCTTGGCGATCGGCTAGGTTTAAAATCTTTACTGAGTTTGGGTTTAGATTGACATCGCCTGTTGGGTTGCTAATAGTTGCTTGATTATCGAGCGCTTTGGCCACGCCATTTTTTAGCGCCGGAATGGATGCGCCGGCTTGCTGACAGATCGCGATGTTTGACTCATCTTGCAATAATACTGCTAATAAATGCACCGGATCGATACCGGTGTTATCACGCCCTAACGCTAAGCTTTGCGCTTCTTGTATTGCAGATTGCAACTTTTGGGTGAATTTCTCAAATCTCATATTGTTATCCTTTGATAATTTATCATGGCAACAGGCTTTTATAAGTATTAGGTTAGCCCGTTTGCCTTTGGTTGCTATCTATATAAGGTATAGTGACAGTCATTTCAAGCGAAAAACAATAAAAACCTTACTATTAGCAATGATATAAATCTAGTTTATTAATAAGTATTTATCAGTGCTATTTCAAGAATTTTTAAAGAAAAATAAGTACCTAAATAAGAGTTTATTGCTAATAAAAAAGCGCTTGCCCCATCCAGAACAAACGCTATAACTGGCTCATGAGACGATAAAAAACGCTAAGCTATTCTACAATTTCAATCGGCATTCCTGCTTTGTATACGCTCATAATCTCATCCATCTCATCATTAGTCACCGCAATACAGCCATCCGTCCAGTCACGCTGCTGCGTAATAGCCGCCAGATGACCAAGGCCGTTTTTTTGTCCATGAATCATAATATCACCGCCCGCACTGACCCCGCGTTTTTTGGCTTGGGCTTTATCAGCGGCGTTAGGATAACTGACGTGGATGGAGCGATAGTAGTTAGAGTTTTCGTTTTTATAATCAAGAATATAACTCCCTGTCGGTGTGCGCTCGTCGCCTTCTTGGCGCTTATGTCCCACTGGGCCATCCCCTAAAGCAATGTGATAAGTTTTGATTACTCGATCGCCACTTAATAGCTTTAATACCCGCTCGGACTTATCGACATAAACTTTATCGATAGTGACATCTGTATGGATAGCTTGATTGTGCTTGCTGCTATTTTTGGCTAAGGCCAGCGCGCTCACACTTATCATACTAACAACTATCAGCGTCAGAATAGCCAAAGAGAAGGGTTTGGTTTTGCGAGATGATAATCGAGAAAATGACATAGAAATTGCTTCTTATTAAGTGAGCTTAGTCACAAGATAACAGATCTCTATGCCAAGGTTTGTGCAGAAGTTATGAATAGAAAAAGAGCTAAGGTATCAGACCATACGAATCGCGCCATCTAAACGTATCACTTCACCGTTAAGATAGGCATTATCGATAATATGCATCGCTAGTTTAGCAAACTCTTCAGGAGCGCCTAAACGTTTTGGATAAGGGACAGCTGCCTCTAGTTGTTCGCGGGCTTTTTCTGGGATACTGTGCATCATCGGCGTCGCAAACACCCCTGGCGCTATCGTCATAACGCGAATACCATGACGCGTCAGCTCACGCGCTAGTGGCAACATCATACCAACCACGCCCGCTTTCGATGACGCATAACTGGCCTGCCCGACTTGCCCATCAAAAGCTGCAATAGACGCTGTATTAATAATAATACCGTTATCGGCATTTTGCGCACTATCAGCGTTGGTATTGGCGGCGACACACTTAGCAATACTAGCTGCCACCAAACGTGCGACATTAAACGAGCCGACTTGATTGATAGTAACGCCGCGTGTGAACGCCTCTAGATCCGCTGGGTTATTGTCACGGTCGAGTAGCTTTTGTACCACAGCGATGCCCGCGCAGTTGATAGAGCCTTGCAGACCACCAAAGTCCGTCTCGGCGGTAGCGACTGCCGCTTGTACATCATCGCCGCTGGTGACATCACAGCGCACAAAGCGAACGCTATCGCCAAGCTCACGGGCTAAAGCTGTCCCCGCCTCTTCATTGAGGTCCGCGATGACTACTTTTCCGCCTTGCGCAGTGATAGCGCGAACCACGGCTTCGCCTAACCCTGAAGCGCCGCCAGTGACTAAAAAACTGTTTCCCTGTACCTGCATGATATCTCCCTTATCGTTTGTAGATGATGACTCTTAGTGTATGTCTTCTTAGTGTATATATTATCGATTATATATACGATGCGCTTATATTGTTAAGATAGGAATAAATAAACTATCTTAACGATATAAAAGATAACAGCTTTATCTAAGAAGTCTTAGAGCTATTCATCTACTCATGAGTTATCCAAAAAACGAAGCAGCGCTTTTTCCTCTAAGCTCTGATACTCTCTAGTTCGTCCGCGCCGGGCTTGTTTATACTCTTCATAAAACTTGCCTGCTAAGAACTTCTCAATGATAATGGGATTAATGTAGGAGCTACGGCAGACGCTTGGCGTATTGCCTAACTCTTCAGCGACATCTTTGACCATCTCAGTGACTAACGTTTGCCGCAGTTTACTATCAGGGGCGCTCGCCAAAATGGCTTCACCATTACCGTTTTGTAGCTCATCGTATAAATAACTGGCGGCCAGCACACTGGCCATCCAAGTGCGAAAGTCTTTTGCGCTGTAGAGCCTACTTGTACAGTCCGAGGCGGCCTTGCTCTCCTCACACAGATGCAGGCGTAGATACTCATTCACATCAGAGCTATCAACCACGCGTTTGTCGCCATTGTCATCTAAATACTTAAAAATCTGATAGCCAGGCAGCTCAGAGCAAGACTGTACGATGTCTATCAAGCGCTCGTCTTGTAGCTCGATATGATGCGCTTTGGCACTTTTACCAACGAAATCGAAGGCCAAGCCATTCTCTGTTTCACTCACATGCTTACTACGTAAAGTACTAAGGCCGTAGCTTTTATTGAGCTTAGCATAGCGACTATTACCGATACGAATGAGAGTCGTCTCTAGCAACTTCACCACCGCCGCAAGCACATTATCATGCGATAAAGTCTCAGCTTCTAAATCTTTTTCGACTTGCGCGCGCAGATTAGGCAGGGCGCTCGCAAAGCCAATCATCGCCTCAAATTTGGCACGATCGCGCACACTATCCCACAGCTCATGATACAAATACTGCTTACGCGCCTTGCCATCGCGCCCTGTCGATTGGAGATGACCGTTTTCATGTTGGCATATCCACACCTCAGACCACATCGGCGGAATGACTAAAGCCTCAAAACGTTGGCGCAGTTTTTTATCTTTGACCGTATTGCCTGCTGCATCTCGATAGGTAAAGCCGCGACCATGACGGCGGCGGGTAAAACCCGGCTCATCATCGCTGACATAGCGCAGGTTTGCTTGCTTGGCTAGGCGCTCATAATCGTGACGCAAGTCATCGCTTATCGTCTGTTTGGTTGTCATAGCCCTGCCTTTTATTGTTTATTTATCCTCTTGTTTAAGATAAATAAAATCGACATGACTTGCTATGCAGTTGACGCAGATAATGTGTAATAGTGTGTAAAACTAACAAGATAAAAGGGTTATCAAAAGTTCGGTTTTCAGGCATAATTTAGCATCCATTTTTTATTGAAAGCATCTAAATCATGACTGAAGACAAAAGTATGCAAAATAACAATGTTGTGCAAAACCATGCTACACAAATAGCGCCGTTAACTGACGCAAATTATGAGTCGTGGCTAAGCCTTTGGCAAGACTATCTGACATTTTATGACACTAACTTGCCGCTCGACACCTCAAAAGCCACATGGCAAAAACTGCTTGATAGTGGCACGCCTGTTTATGGGTTTGGTGCATTTAAAGACAAGGTGTTGGTTGGCATAGTTCATGTGGTATTGCATCCCAATACATGGAATGAAACAGACTGCTGCTATTTAGAAGACTTATATGTCAGTGAATCTATTCGCGGACAAGGTGTAGGACGCGCACTGATTGAACAGGTGTATGAATTTGCCAGTGAGAAAAACTGCAATCGCGTTTATTGGACAACCCAAGACAGCAATCAAACCGCGCGCGTACTGTACGACAATCTTGCCAGCCTGACTGATATGGTGCAGTACCGCAAAAACTTATAAAAAAACTTTCATGTTGCTAAAAAAAACGCCAAGTATCAGTTACTTGGCGTTTTTCTTACTAATAAGCTTATTGTACAAAAATGATCTACTGACCATACTCGCATAAATACGCAGTCTCAACCTCAACTTTGACTTGAAATTTTTTGTCCGCTTCAATAGTAAACTGTTGACCGGCGGCAAAGGTCTGCCATTCGCTACTTTCTGGCAGTTTAACGGTCAACGCGCCGCTCACCACACTCATGGTCTCAAATTCGCTGGTGCCAAATTCATACTCCCCAATTTCCATCACGCCGACAGTCGCTGGCAGAGTGGCTGTCTGAAAGGCGATCGACGTGACTTTATCGTCAAAATAACTATTTACGCTTGGCATAAATTTTCCTTAAGTAATGGTGTTTAAAATGTGTTGATAAACCTTACAGTCCTGCTTTAAGGCTGGCTTCGATGAATTGATCGAGATCACCATCGAGTACGGCGCCGGTATTAAAGGTCTCAACGCCAGTACGCAAATCTTTGATCCGCGAGTCATCAAGGACATACGAGCGAATTTGACTGCCCCAACCGACGTCAGACTTATTATCTTCTACCGCTTGTTGGCTCTCCATGCGTTTTTGCATCTCAAGCTCATAGAGCTTAGCGCGTAGCATTTTCATTGCGGTGGCTTTATTGCCATGTTGGCTACGCTCGTTTTGACAAGTGACCACCACGCCGCTTGGTTCATGAGTAATACGTACTGCCGAGTCTGTGGTATTGACGTGCTGACCGCCAGCACCTGATGAGCGATAAGTGTCAATCCGCAGATCAGCAGGATTGATATCGATATCGATATCGTCGTCAATCTCAGGCGATACAAACACAGCCGCAAACGAGGTATGACGACCGTTATTACTATCAAAAGGCGACTTACGCACCAAGCGATGCACACCAATCTCAGTGCGCAGCCAGCCAAAAGCATAATCGCCTTTGATCTCGATAGTGGCAGACTTAATACCGGCGACACTACCTGAAGATACTTCGATAACCTCAACTTTAAAGCCGTGCGCCTCCGCCCAGCGTGTATACATGCGCAGTAGCATCTCCGCCCAATCTTGGGCCTCGGTGCCGCCGCTACCCGATTGGATATCCAAATAGCAGTTGTTCGGGTCCATCTCACCGCTGAACATCCGGCGAAACTCCAAATCGGCGACGCGTTTTTCAGCACTATCAAGCTCGCTTTGCACATCTTTGAGCAGGGACTCATCCTCGGCTTCGACCGCGAGCTCTAGCATTGCAGCGGCATCTTCAAGCGTAGTCTCAAGCGATACCACTATCTCGATGACGCTATCGAGCTGACTTTTTTCTTTGCTAATTTTGGTGGCACGTTCCGGATCGTTCCACAGCTCCGGACTCTCCATCTCTAAATTGACTTCCTCTAAGCGCTCTTGCTTACCATCGAAGTCAAAGATACCTCCGCAGGTCCTGTCCACGCGTCGATAAGTCTTTGATTTGCTCTTGATATGGGTTAATTTCCATCAGTGTTCCTGTATGTATTAAATAATAGTGTCTTTGTAGGCTGGGTTTTTAACCCAGCTTCAGGACTTTGTAAATTCAAAATGCTGGGTTAAAAACCTAGCCTACGCCAAAAATAATAATTATTAAAAGCGATGTTGTTGACTACTCATCGCAATAGCACTGCTAAATGATGATAAACTAAATCGACCAATCCTCAACCGCCCAGCGATTCGCCAATGCATGGGCATGCAAAGCCTTATCCGGCGATACGCAAACGGCAATATCTGCCCATTCTAATAACGGGATGTCGTTTTTAGAATCAGAGTAGGCATAAGTTTTGGTAAAGTGGATACCATCTTGCTGCTTTTTATCAAGCCATTTATCCAGATGATAAATCTTACCTTCTTGAAAGTTAGGCTTATCGGTTAATTTACCGGTGTAGCGCTCATCGACGATTTCAAGCGGCGTCGATAGTACGTTTGCCTCGGTGATGCCAAAACGCTGAGCGATAGCAGACACCACAAAGTTATTGGTCGCTGAGATAATCACCACCTCATGACCAAGCTCCACGTGCTCACACAACACCTCCATCGCCTTTGGGCGAATATGCGGCTCAATCTCTGTTTTTATATAATCTTCACGTAACTTATCAAGCCTGTCCATCGGTAAAGAGCTCAAAAACTGTGCGACAAACTCATTGTACTCAGTCGCATCGAGGGTACCTTCTATATAGTCATTATAAAACTTTTGATTGGCAGTGCGATACTGCGCCTCATCGACAAGGCCATGCTTGACGATATACTCGCCCCACAAATAGTCGCTATCGACATCGAGCAAAGTATGGTCTAAATCAAATAACGCTAAGGTGCGCGCATTGGCAGGGGCTGGTGTAGAAGTGTTATTCATAAAACATACTCGCTGAGGATAAAAGGAGCGTCCTAAAATAAGGACGCTTACTTACTATTCTTACTATTTAAGCTATCGGTTTTCTTATTATAAAACTTATAAAACTATTCAGGCGCTTGGATTTCGGTCAGACCTGTTTTGAACTTTTGACAGCGATCTGCGTAGTGCATGGCGGATAGCTTGAGCATCGCGGCCTGCTCATCAGTCAAAGTTTTGATCACTTTGGCCGGTGCACCCATCACTAGTGAATTATCCGGAATCTCTTTACCTTCAGTGACTAAGGCTTTAGCGCCGATAATACAGTTTTTACCGATTTTGGCTTTATTAAGTACTACTGCGCCGATGCCAATTAAGCTGTTATCACCGATCTCACACCCATGTAGCATCGCTAAATGCCCAATCGTCACATAATCGCCAATTTTGACTTCGATACCCGCATCAGTGTGAATCACGCTGTTTTCTTGCACATTGCTGTAGTCGCCGATATGAATACGCTCATTGTCACCGCGAATCACTGCGCCAAACCAAACGCTGGCTTGATGACCTAAATATACATCGCCAATGACTCGCGCCGTATCGGCAACCCAGCCATTAAAAGGGACGGCAAACTCAGGTTTTTTGTCTAAATACTGATAAATCATAACTATCCTTGTTTATTAAATAAGGGGCATACTACAGCGGCCCTATTATTATTGTCAAAACATCAAAAAACTAATAGAGAATATTAGGGCGTGTTGAACATTCGACCATGGCACTGACAGAGACTATTTTTTAGGCGATTTGCAGATAAAAATGGTA
>NZ_JBEOPC010000031.1:0-39315 GCF_040309765.1 Psychrobacter sp. TB20-MNA-CIBAN-0197 | reverse complement strand
ACTTACCATTTTTATCTGCAAATCGCCTAAAAAATAGTCTCTGTCAGTGCCATGGTCGAATGTTCAACACGCCCTAGCTTTACGGTGCAGTAAATAGAGTGAGGTTTAAGCCGCTTTGGACTCTATAAAAGACCAGTATAAATATCTAATTATTTGCATATATTAAATACGGGTTAGCGAATATTATCTAATATTTTCAAGGCCTTGGCGGCATTTAACTGACAAGCGGTATTTTTTTGGGTATCAATGCCGTAGGCTTAGCAGGCTTGAAGCACTATAATAGAGTTATCTATTTATCACATTTCAATAATCATACTGTTTCGGTTATCCAAACATTATGATTAACCCTTCTGCTGTAAGATTATTTTACGGTGACTTAATAAAGCGAATAACAGCATGTCAATATCAGAGATGTTAAAACCGAAATTTTCACTAAAAACCGGTGAAGGTTTTAATTTTAACTATCCTGAGGTTTATGTCTTGCTGCTAAGTGTGGCTCTTCTCGCTTTATATTATGAGTTCAGTCCCACAGCGATGGCCCTTTTTGTCATCATCTCTTTGCCTAGTCTGATGATTCTTGTATACAACTATCGCCGGCCAGCAAATTTTTGGACTTCAAATGCGGTTGTTGTTTTATTAGGGACAGTCATTGGTACGATGCAATTTTGCGTAGTAATCGCTTTGAGTTTAGCCGTGCTGATTGCCGTGCGCATCATTATTAGCGAAGCAGAGAACCGCGCTAAGCTTTTGATGGCAGCGATCATAACTATGGTGATATTTTATTATGTTAGTATCACTTTAAGTGGCTCTAAAATAGATTGTGATAAAGGCTTCGTACCGCTTACTATTCTGTTTGCAAGCTTGTTAGTTGTGCTCGGTCACTTTTGGTTTTTTTATAATAAGTACATTGAGCACAGCCGCACAGCCGCGCAGTCTAAAGGCAGACTCAGCACTATGGTGTCAGTGATTAGTAAGCTGACCCGCTTTGTACCGCAGCAGATATGGCAACCTATTGTTAAATCAAATAGTGAGGTTAAAGTCGCTAATAAGCGTGCGAAGCTGTCCATTATGTTCTCAGATATTGTCGGCTTTACAGAGCTGTCCGATAGTTTGAGCGCTGACAATTTAGCCGATATTTTAAATACTTATATGGAGGTAATGACCGATATCGCTAATAAACATGGCGCAGTGTTAGATAAGTTTATCGGCGATGGTATGGTTTGCTTCTTTGGTGAGCCCAATAGTCGCGGAGTGCGTCAAGACGCGCTAGATTGTGTGGCGATGGCGATAGATATGCGCCGCGAGATGCGCTCGCTGAGACAAAAGTGGCGATTGATGGGGTTTGATGGTCTATACGTGCGCATTGGCATTACTACCGGCTACTGCCATGTTGGTAACTTTGGCAGTAGTAGCCGATTGAACTATACTATTATCGGTAGAGAAGCCAATCGTGCAGCGCGTCTCGAGCAAGCCGCGGGCAACGATGAGATTTTGATCAGCCAAGCGACTTATGACTACATTTGCCATGATTATCAGTGTAAATATGCAATTAGCTATAAGTTAAAAGGCTTTGATGATGTTATTCGTGCTTGGCAGGTTCTTGATCCCGATGCCGATAAGGATGAGTCGTCTAAATGGGTCGATCATACTTTGCCGGGTTTCAATCTGCATCTTAACTTCAAAGATATGAAAAACTATGATTATCAAGAAATTAGAAATCGTCTCAACTTTGCGCTAGAGCGTATCGAAAAAGAAGAGAATAATCAAATGTCAGGTCGATAAAAACAGCATCTAATTTCTTATAGCTTTGTTTTTATAACTTGTTTGTATGTCTTTATAATAAAAAAATCCAGCGACTCTAAATAGAATCGCTGGATTTTTTCTTTCCAATTTAAAAAAAGCTCATTGTTGAGCTCATAGATTGAGCTTAATGGTTTTCTTTGGCATGGTTCAGAGTATATTTTGGTATCTCGATAGTTAAGTCATCCTCTTCGACAACAACTTGGCAAGAGAGACGAGAGTCAGGCTCAAGCCCCCAAGCACGATCTAATAAATCGGCTTCGATATCGTCCATCTCATCTAGACCGTTAAAGCCTTTACGCACGACGACGTGACAGGTAGTGCAGGCTTTTGACATCTCACAGGCGTGCTCAATTTTAATGCCTTTTTCGAGTAGCGCTTTACATAAGTTACTACCAGTCTCAAGCTCAACTTCAGTACCTTCAGGACAAATCTCGTGATGGGGGAGTACAGTAATCTTTGGCATAAATAATCTATCCGCGATTTATTAATTAAAAATGTAGGGGTTAATAGCGTTTAAAGTCTATGTGGGAAGCGCGCTCTTTATGAGCTACCAGTCTTTTGCACTAGTGCCGGCCATGCTGGTTTTGACGCTTTGGTTCATGATGCTAGCTGCAAAAGCATCGCTCAAAGGTTTAAGCTTAGCTTGCTGGGCCTCGATATTGGCTAGATCATCATGAGCGAGCGCTTCTTGTAAGGCTTGCATTTGCGTGGTTAATGCTTGTTTGGCTTCTGCTGTGAGTAAACTGTCGAATTCGCCAAGCGCTGATTGTAGCGCTAACAGCTCACGCTCCGCTTCGACTTTTGTTTCAATCAGAGAGCGAGCATTCTTATCTTCTTCGGCATGTTTAAAACCTGCTACTAACAGCTGCTCTTTTTGCTCATCAGATAAGCCATAAGAAGGTGTGATTTCGATCTGGCTTTCCGTACCTGTACTGGTTTCTTGCGCGCTCACAGTTAGCTGCCCGTTCGCATCGATACTAAAAGTCACCTCAATACGCGCAAACCCGGCCTTCATCGGCGGGATACCGTACAGCTCAAAGCGTCCCAATGAGCGGCAGTTTTCAACCGTTTCGCGCTCACCTTGGACCACATGGACTACTAGACCGGTTTGCCCATCTTGATAAGTGGTAAAGGTTTGACGTTTTTTGACGGGAATAGGTGTATTACGCGGGATGAGCACTTCAACTAAGCCACCCATGGTCTCAAGCCCAAGTGATAACGGGGTAACGTCAAGTAAGAGTAGGTTATTATCACTATTACCGTTGATAAGCTGATGCGCTGTTTGCGCCGCACCTAAAGCGACTACTTCATCAGGATTAAGACGAGATAACGGCTGCTTACCAAAAAACTCAGCTACGGTATTTTGGATAGTTGGCATACGCGTAGAGCCGCCAACCAAAACGACCTCATCTAAGTCTGTCACTGATAGTTGGGCATCGCGTAGTACTTGCTCGCAGACCGCTAAGGTACGGCGGCTAACGGGCTGTGCAATAGTAAGCAAATCCTCATGAGTTAATACCCCTTGGAAAGTTTGCTCATTGATAGCGATATCGACATCTACTTGTTGGCTGTCGGTGAGCGCCTGCTTATAGGTTTTAGCCTGCTGAGCTAAGATAGATTTGTCATGGCGACTGACCTCAGCAGGATCTATGCTAAGCTGCTTGATCAGCCAATTGACCAATAAGCGGTCAATATCATCGCCGCCTAACGCGCTGTTACCGCCTGTAGCGAGCACTTCAAACACGCCATCGGTCAGCTTTAAGATAGACACATCAAAAGTACCCCCACCCAAATCATAAATGAGGTAGTAGCTTTCAGTATCGTCTTGATTAGGCTTGTCGAGACCATACGCAACTGCAGCGGCAGTAGGCTCGTTAAGCAGTCTTAATACATTAATACCGGCGGCTTGAGCAGCGTCTTTAGTCGCTTGACGCTGCGCCTCATCGAAATAGGCCGGTACGGTAATGACAGCGCCTTCAACGCTATCTGCCGGCAGGGCATCGCTTGCGCGCTCATTTAGGGCGGCTAGTATGCGCGCGGATACTTCTACTGGCGAGACATCCCCCTGCGCGGTCATAAATGCCGGCATAGCGTTTTCGCTACCACTGAGCTCATAAGGATGTGAGAATTTAATGTCTGCTTGACTACGGCCCATAAAGCGCTTGGCGGAGATGATGGTATTTTTAGGATCATCTGCAAGGTGGGCTAGTGCTTCAGAGCCGACTACAGGTGCCCCAGTAGCAGGATAGTAAACAACAGAAGGGAGTAGCGTATCAGCATGATGTTTCGCTGGCAGTACTTGCGCCTTGCCTGAACGGACGACTGCTGCTAATGAGCGCGTGGTTCCTAGATCAATACCAAGGCCAAAACGATGCTGGTGAGGCTGGGCACTTTGATTGGGTTCAGCAATTTGCAATAAAGACATAAGACAGCTCAAAAAATAAAAGTGAAAAATGAGAGGGTAATAAAAAAGCGGCTATTAGAATCTGTTGTTATATATTTTCTAAGACAAAGCTAAGTCAGGCAGATTATACGTGATTACCGCTGATATCGTAACTCTAGCAATCGCTCCGACAGTATAAAAGCTACTGATGATATAAAGGGTAAAGACCGCTCATCGTCATAAGGCCATTAATAACCACATAAAGATTCAGTTTGTAAGCTTAGACATACAGATCATCATCGTCTGCTTGTTCTGCATTAGCAAGCTCATCGAGCGCTATAGTGATATCAGCATTGAGCTTGACTAAGAATTTTAGCTTTTGGGTCGCATCGATGGCCGTTTGCCATTGCTCCTGCTGATACGCCTCTTTGAATCGCGTTGACTGCTTTTCTAAGCGGCTAGTAATCTGTGGATGTAACTGCTGTAGGCTCGAGCGCGCTTTATCTTCAATAGCAGTTTCTAAATCAATGCGCAACTGCATGGCATCATCAAGGAACTCTAAATCGGCAATGGAATGCTCCAAAGTCTGTGCTTGCCCAGCCATATCTAATAGATAGGCGGCTCGGCTATCTGGATGACTCAAAGTTTGATAGGCTTGATTGATAACGGCTGATGCTTGCCCAGACTGCTGCAGATGATCACTAGTATTACTTTTTGCTATATTGTCAGGATGATAGCGTTTTTGTAGCAAACGCAGGCGCTGATCTAGAGCCTGCTGAGATAAGTCAAACTGAACAGGCTGCTCAAATAAAGCAAAAAAATTATCGAACTGAGCGTCTGGCTGCGCATGGTTATCTGAAGTCATATTTTGACCTTTAAAAAGTGATACTCATTTATTGTTATATTTAAGGGTTAATCTATCAAAGGTTTGTCTATTTTAAACAAGCGAAACATCATACGGTAAATGATTCACCGCAGCCGCATTCGCCTTTTTGATTAGGATTAGTGAATTTAAAGCCTTCATTTAATCCTTCTTTTTCGTAGTCCATCAGCAGACCATCGAGATATACTAAGCTTTTTGGATCAATAAAAATACTGACACCGCGACTGTCATAACGCGTATCGTTATCGTCGGGAGTATCTACAAACTCCAAAACATAGGCCAAACCTGAGCACCCTGCAGTACGAATACCAACGCGGATACCTTCGCCCTTACCGCGATTATCTAAAAACTCTCGAACATGCTGAGCGGCGCGTTCTGTCATTTCAATCATGCCAACTCCTATTATTTATCAATAACTGAGACTGTAATCACTAAGATTATGATGAGTAAACTCATAAGTAGGGTATAAAATAAAGGTGACAATGGCATAAGCTGTATTGTCACCTCCGTAGCGTATAAAGCTCAGCGCTCTATAGACTTATTATAAAGATAAGACGCCTTCAACTAAACCGCTTAGTGCGCGACTTCTTCTTGCGTATCGCTAGTGCCATGCTTTCCTTTGTAGTCGCTGATAGCGGCTTTGATTGCATCTTCTGCTAAGACTGAGCAATGCACTTTAACGGGTGGCAAAGCAAGCTCTTGAGCGATATCGTTGTTTTTGATCTCACTGGCTTGATCTAAGCTTTTACCTTTTAGCCACTCAGTGACTAGTGAGCTTGAAGCAATAGCAGAGCCGCAGCCATAAGTTTTAAAACGGGCATCTTCAATGATACCGTTATCGCCAACCTGAATCTGTAAGCGCATAACGTCACCACAGGCTGGAGCACCAACCATACCGGTACCTACATTTTCAGCATTTTTATCAAGATTGCCGACATTGCGTGGATTTTCGTAATGATCAATAACTTGGTCACTATAAGCCATGGGTTTTCTCCTGGTTAGACGATGAGTCCTGAAGTATTTTAAGGTTACTACTTCGAGGGCTTATCTGTAATTGGGGTCAAACGTATTAATAGTCTGTAATTTTTATTTACTCGTTGTACTTAGTATTCGCCGTACTTAAACTAGCGACTATCTTAGTGCTCAGCCCATTCAACTGAGTCAAGATCTACGCCGTCTTGATACATATCCCAAAGCGGCGATAGAGCACGTAACTTGTCAACAGCGCTATGCATTTGCGAGAGTACCGTATCGATATCTTCTTCAGTAGTATAGCGGCCAAAGCTAAAACGGATAGAGCTATGCGCTAACTCATCAGAGCGGCCGATAGCGCGCAGTACGTAAGAGGGCTCAAGCGTTGCTGAAGTACAAGCCGAACCTGAAGAGACCGCTAAGTCTTTTAGCGACATCATCAAAGATTCCCCTTCAACGAAGTTGAAGCTAATGTTAACGATGTTAGGTACGCTGTGCTCAAGATCACCATTTAGATAGATCTCTTCAATATCTTGCAAGCCATCCCACAACTTCTGACGAAGATTAGCAACATGAGCATGATCTTCTTCGCGCTTTTCTTCAGCTAAGCTAAAGGCTGCGCCTAGACCAACAATCTGATGCGTTGGCAGCGTACCTGAACGCATACCGCGCTCATGACCACCGCCATGTTGCTCAGCTTTTAGACGTACACGTGGCTTACGGCGAACAAATAAAGCACCGATACCTTTAGGGCCATAAGCTTTATGCCCTGAAAAGCTCATGAGATCGACTTTAGTCGTTTCGACATCAATTTTTATTTTGCCTATGGCTTGAGCGGCATCAACATGGAAGATAACGCCTGCTTCGCGAGTAATCTCACCGATAGCAGTGATATCCGTAATCGTGCCAAGCTCATTATTGACTGCCATTAGTGAGACTAAAATGGTGTCCTCACGTAGTGCGTCTTTGACTTGCTCTGGCAGTATCAGACCTGTGCCTTTTTGCGGCTCAAGATATGTGATCTCAAAACCTTCTTGCTCAAGCTCACGACAAGTATCTAATACGGCTTTGTGCTCGATTTTACTCGTGATAATGTGCTTACCGCGAGAATGGTAGAAGTGCGCTGCGCCTTTAATGGCTAAGTTATCAGACTCAGTTGCCCCTGAGGTAAAGACAATCTCGCGTGGATCAGCGTTAATCACTTCTGCAACTTGTCCGCGCGCTGTCTCTACGGCTTCCTCTGCTTGCCAACCGTAACCATGAGAGCGCGAAGCTGGATTACCAAAGATACCGTCTACCGTTAGATATTCGCTCATTTTTGCAGCAACAGGCTGAGCAACAGGGGTAGTAGCGGCGTAGTCTAAGTATATTAAATTATTATGTTGGCTCATGCTGGGTTTGCCTCGCTAGTCGATAAAGTAATGGTATTGATGTCTTTTGATGAAATCTCTTTAGAAGAGCTGTGCTGGCGTTCTGAAACGGATTGCACATTTTCCATATCTAATAGTTGTGCTAAAGTTATATTTTTCAAGTACTGCTCGATATGATTTGATAAAGCACACCATAAATCATGAGTCAGACACATGGTGCCGCCTTGGCAGTCGCCTCGTCCCTCGCATTGCATTGCATTGACGGACTCATCCACTGCTGAGATGATGCTCATGACATCAATCTCGTCTAGAGGCTTTGATAAATAATAACCTCCAGCAGCACCGCGAATGCTCGTGACTAACCCTCGTTTACGTAACTTAGAGAACAGCTGCTCAAGATAGGAGATCGATATTGATTGCCGCTTAGCGATATCAGATAAAGACACCGCACTATCTTGTTGACTGGTCTGCAGTGCCAAATCTAGCAATGCAGTAACGGCATATCTGCCTCGAGTGGTTAAACGCATGAAAGATCTCCAAACTGATTAGTAGTAAGCTTAAGTAGGTAAAGTGCTGCTTTTAACATTCCAGTATCAGACTGGTGATGTATTCAACATATTGCCCCAACGAATAGCTTGAAACTAACGAGTTAGTCGCTAATAAATAACAAACTCATAGTCAGTAAGTCATACGCTATGGCTATCTCACAACAGATGGTTAATCCTATAAATGTCGCGATATGAGTATTATACTTAATCCTGAGTAATTTAGTCAAGATTAAAGTGTGGTTGACGCGTTAATTAAATTTAAGCCAGTGATTGATAATATTAATTGACAGTAATAGGTGTAAAATCGATAGATTATTGCTATTTTTATACTAAGAACGGCGAGGGGTAAATGAATACTAAAGAGAGAGTCGCTTTTGAATAAAACGCTTTGATTCACAAAGGTTTAGATTTAATAATGCTTTGATCCAGTAATGATTGAAAGGAGAAAAGTAAAAGTAGTAGTACAGCAAGCACCACTACTATTTATCTTTATTATTACAATGAGGGGTTACTATTTATTGCTAACAGCGTATTGCTAACAGCGATGAGCAATAATGAGCAAACAATACAGCCCTCTATTATTGACTGATAAAAAAAGCAATAATAGCGATCAGAGCAATAACTGCAGCTACAACCGCACTTATCATCAGGAGCTTTTGCTTACTTTGCAATTCTTTGAGCGTCGTTTCAAGTTCGCGGTTCTTTATGGTAAGGGTATTGATTTGCGTTTGTTGTTCTGCGATACGTGCTTTGTAGTTATCAGTTTTTTCCTGCTTTTCGGCATCGCTGGGTTTGGTTTTTCCGCTGCCTTTGATTTTTTTGATTAGCCCTTGAATGATGCCGCCTAAACCCACCTGCATAATAAACTGTTTGACCAGTTGTACTTGCACTACTTCTCCGCGCATTTGCAGCTTTTCAGTGCTCTCAATATCGTGAGTTGTGAGCGCATTGATGACCTGCATACTATAAGCATTGATAACGACGTCAGGCTCACTACGATCGGGCGGCATACTTGTATCTAACAGTACCCCTTTATAGCTAAAAGTGGCAAACACTTCGACATGAGGCAAATATAAGCGCAAACACACTAGCGTGTTTTGTTTAGCCAAAGGGTATGCTGCTTTACGTAGCTCAGGATCTAAGCGTAATAATAACGTCATTGCTGATTCAATAAAAACCAAAATGATATTTAGCAGAGAATGAGACAATGTAGAACGCTTCATGTCAATTATCCATTGTTATAAGGTGGAGGGTTATGAGGTAAATGAGTAGAGTCACAATATAGTGAATCAGTAGTAATGCAAATTCTTGCTAAGAGTAGCGTAAAAACGCAGTATGTCAAAATTTAAATGTGTCAATGCGTCTTGGCATTCTTTAGTTAAGCTGCTTAGTCCGTTCAAGTTCAGGAGCGTTGCTGCTATGGGGTTGCTACCATACTGACAAACTTATCATAAAAATAATGCTATCTAGTGTCAGTAACCGAATTGTTGCAATATTGGCAATATTGTTTATGTCAGAGCACCAGCCATTCATAGAATAGGTAATTAAAATAACAAGTTAGAGAGTGAAATAGCAGCTAAGAAATAAAAGCAATAAAAATCTAGGTAAGAAAGTTACTGGTATTTTACGTAATATTGAGTGTCGAATGCGTTGTAGAGTACACAAAAAAATGTAAAATCGCTTGCGCTCCCTATGCTGCCTTGATATAAAGGCCTTAATAAAGCGTAACCACAACCACGTAAGCTTCTAGTTATCGTTATTGCTTAAGCATTATTAGAGCGATACAATAGCGGAAGCTAGCGTTTATTATAGCCCTTAAACTTGAAGGAAATTTTATGAATAAGTCAGAACTCATTGATAGCATCGCAGACAAAAGCGGTTTAAATAAGACTCAAGCTGGTGATGCATTGAACGCTGTTATGGAAAGCGTTGGTGAAGCACTAGAAGCTGGCGAGAGCATCTCACTAGTAGGTTTTGGCACTTTTAGTGTTAAAGATCGCAAAGCACGTACTGGTCGTAACCCTAAGACTGGTGAAGAATTGGCTATCCCAGCTAGTAAAGTACCTAGCTTTAAAGCCGGTAAAAACCTAAAAGAGCGCTTAAACTAAGCCAGACTCTAAGCTGTGAAGTATTCAGTGCGGTTAGTTATGGTTTTAGCTGTCTTAAAACAACATGATAAATAGCACAAAAAAAGCATCTTTAATTGAGGTGCTTTTTTTATGGGTAAAAAAGCTGGTAAAGGCGAAACGAATATTTTGAGTCTATGGCAAAAATCACGTATCATAGGCGCGCAGGTTTTGCTTGCCCAAGCGCTGAGTGAGATAGCAGTCATTCTCCTGTTTCTAACGTTAATAAGCTATAGCGTTGATAAGTTTTGAAGACTTATATATCGACAAGATACTGACCTGTTAACAAGTATTGTATATTATTGATTCTGACCATTGTCAGTCCTATGACGACTGATAGCATTAAAATGGTCCTCCCAACACGGTTTAATAAAGCAGAAATAATTATGGATAAATTGCGCGATTTTTTAAAAACTTGGCCTGGTCGCATTTTATTGATTTTATGCCTAGCGCCATTAGCGTTGTTGGGTGTTGAGAGCTATTTTGGCGGGAATGTCGATCCCAACCAAATCGCTCAGGTAGGAGAGGCAAGTGTTGGACTTAGCGAGTACCAGTCTGCGGTGAACAGCCGCCGTACTGAGCTATTAGATCAGGTCGATGATGCCAGTTTGATCAATGAAGATGTGCTGCATGAGCAAGTGTTAAAAGGCCTTATTGATCGCACTTTACTCGAGCAGCAAGCAGGCAAGCTGGGTATGACTGTATCTGATGACACGATCAATCGCTTATTGTTGCAAGAAGAGATATTCAAAGACGCAGAAGGTAATTTTTCTAATGATCAATTCTCAAACTTCTTGCGTCAGCGCGGAATGACTAAAAACCAGCTATTTGCAGAGTTTCGCAATCAGTTGAGTCTAGATCAGCTCAACGCCAGTATTGTGGGAACAGCCATCTATCCAATGCGCGCTGTCAACCAGCTGATCGACTTGCAGCTTGAGACCCGTAAGGTTTGGTTGCATCGTTTCAACTGGCAGGACTACCAGCAACAAGTACAAATCAGTCAGGCGGATGTAGAGGCGTATTATAATGCCAATAAAGATGAGCTAAAAAGCGACGCTATGGTCGATCTTGCTTATATTCAGCTGTTACCGGCTAACATTGAAGTTAAGCAAGTGACTGAAGATGAGTTAGAACAGCAGTATGAGAGCTATAAGCAACAGCTTGGGGTGAGTGACGAGCGCATGATTAGCCAAATACTTTTGAGCGGCGATGATGCCAAAGCACGCGCTGATAAGGTATTGGCCGAGCTAAATAACGGTGCAGATTTTGCTGCGCTGGCTGAACAGTACTCTGATGACCCTACTGGTGCAAGCGGCGGCGCTATTGGCCGTTTTAATCCTTCGGTATTTGGTAATGATGCTGATAAGGTTGAGGACGCTCTTGAGGGATTAACCGTCGGTGAAGTGAGCCCAGTCGTCAATACGAGCTTTGGTTATCAGATTTTCAAAGTCACTGAAGACAATAGTGATGACGTGCCTACTATGGAGAGTATGCGCGAAGAGCTGACGGCAAAAGCCAAAGAGTATAAGCGCCAGACGATTTATGCTGATAAAGTCACTGCTATTAATGATTTGGCAGCAGACGGCTTTAGTATCGAAGATATCGCTCAACAAGAAAATGTGACGCTTAAGCGGATCAATGACTACCGCAAAGAAAACAATACGTCCGTACTCGCGCAGCCTGCAGTGATCAAACAAGCGTTTGATGATTTTACTATTCAGGATCAAGCGGTAACGACTGGTATTGAAGTCGGTAATGGTATGGTCTGGGCGCAGCCGAGCAACTATCGTCCTACTGAGACTCTAAGCTTAGCCGCAGCGACCCCGATTATCACGCAAACCCTACGCAAACAAAAAGCCAGTGCTTTAGCTCTAGCCGATGCCAAAAAAGTAGCAGCCGCTATTGATACTGTCGATGATATCGCAAAGCAAGCTGTATCCTTTCAAGCATTGGGTGAGATCAATCGTCAAACGCCTTTGTTATCTGATAAAGAGCGTGGCCTTGCGTTTAGTAAGCAAGCACCTATGAATGGAGTAGTGGCGATAGCCAGTCCTACGGAAGTGGGGGCGTCAGTGCTAGTAGGTGACCATATAGAAACACAAGGTGAGTCGCAGCTATCTGCAGCAGAAAAAGTACAAACCGCTGCTATTATCCGTGATAATTTAGGCCAAGATCAGTTGCAGGATTACTTAGACTACCTACGTTTAGTGTATAACGTTGAGATCAATGAAGCGAATATGGCGAACGCTCAGGTTCGCTAAATACAAGGTTAGCCACAAAAAAGCCACCGTCATTACGGTGGCTTTTTGTGTGTACCAGTTGTACTTAATAGTTAAGCAAGCTTATCGATACCGGGTTAATGGCGGAAATGACGCATTCCAGTGAATACCATGGCTATGCCATGCTCATTAGCTGCAGCGATAGTCTCGTCATCACGCATAGAACCACCGGGCTGAATGATAGCAGCAATACCGACTTCAGCAGCATTGTCAATGCCATCACGAAAAGGGAAGAAGGCGTCTGAAGCCATGACAGCGCCTTCAGTGGCAAGGCCTGCATGCTCAGCTTTTATAGCAGCGATACGAGCAGAATTGACACGGCTCATCTGACCTGCACCAACGCCGATAGTACGCTTGTTTTTACCATAAACAATAGCGTTTGATTTGACATATTTAGCGACAGTCCAAGTGAACAGCAAGTCGGCAATTTGAGCCTCTGTCGGTTGTACGTCAGTGACGATCTGTAAGTCATTAGCGCCAATAATGTCCAAGTCTTGCTCTTGCACCAGTAATCCACCGTTAACGCGCTTGTAGTCGAGTTTGCTTTGGCGGTTAGTCGTTACTGGTAGCTCGCCGCAAACCAATACTCGTACGTTTTTCTTCGCGGCCGTTATCTCTAGCACGCCATCTTCGATACTGGGAGCAATGATCACTTCGACAAACTGGTTATCGATGATGTCCTTTGCCGCAGCGACGCTAAGCGCAGTATTAAAAGCGATGATACCGCCAAAAGAGGATTCAGGGTCTGTGCTAAAGGCGGTGCGATAGGCAGCGACTTGATCAGGATCAACGGCAACACCGCAAGGGTTTGCATGTTTGACGATGACGCAAGCAGGCGCGGTAAAGGCTTTTACGCATTCAAGCGCCGCGTCTGTGTCAGCGATATTATTATAGGATAGGGCTTTGCCTTGTAGCTGCTTAGCAGTGGCAATCGACGCTTCTTTTTTATCTAAAGCAGAATTTTCGACGTAGAAGGCGGCCTTTTGATGCGGGTTTTCGCCGTAGCGCAAATCCTGCATTTTATCGAATTGTAGATTGAGCGTACGAGAAAAAGCTTCTGGCTGCTGTGTGTCGTTAACGCGGCTGCCTAAGAAGTTTGCAATCATGCCATCGTACTGAGCCGTATGTTCAAAAGCCTTCACTGCCAAATCGTAGCGTAACGCTGAGGTCAGCGTCGTGCCTTTGTTTAGAGCAGATAGAACGCGCTCGTAATCATTAGGGTCGGTTACGATGCCAACATCAGCATGATTTTTTGCCGCAGCGCGGACCATAGTAGGGCCACCAATATCAATATTTTCAATAGCATCAGTCATAGTCACGTCAGCTTGTGCAATCGTTTCAGCAAACGGATATAGGTTGACGACCACCATATCAATGCGCTCAATAGCATGCTCATTCATGATCGCATCGTCAGTACCTCGGCGGCCTAAGATACCGCCATGGATTTTGGGATGTAGGGTTTTGACGCGGCCGTCCATCATCTCAGCAAAGCCTGTATAGTCAGAGACCTCTGTGACTTCGACATTATTGTCTTGTAGCAAACGATAAGTGCCGCCCGTAGACAATAGGCCAAAACCTGATTTAATTAAGCCTTGAGCGAATTCTACAATACCTGCTTTATTAGATACTGAGAGGAGAGCTAGTGGTTTTGTCATAATAAAATCATTCCATAAAAATCCTGAAAATAAAAGGCATTAAACCGCAAGCATAGGCTGCTAGCGATGGATACCGTATAGGCTCAGGCGAGGGGATATAGGCAAGACAAGCCATAAAAAATCGGCTTAATTATTGCCATGAGTAGGTCGTGATAACTATTATAAAATATGTGGTGCCTGATATGGTTGTTTATGTGATTACGATTGGCCTAGTGATTCATCGGTTAAGGCAATAGTATAAAGGCCGATATGATAAAACATATTGGCTAGTATGTACAAAATTTTGTCTTGTTTGCCCAAATTATTAGTCAAAATACTCGCCGCTTTAGCGCCTAGAAGATGAACTAGCAGCTTGAAGCATTACATCAAGTCGTAGCACTTTAGCTTTTTACGTAAAGTCCCACGATTCAACCCTAATATTTGCGCGCACTTGGTTTGATTGCCGCGAGTCTTTTCGAGGACTACGGTCAATAATGGTAGCTCGACTTCTTTTAAGATAAGCTCATACAAATCAGTTGGTAGCTCGTCGCCCAAGGCTAGAAAATACTCACGAACCACACGTTCAACATGATAGCGTAAAGGCTCAGAGCTCTCAGCTGAGCTTGCATAATGTACGCTTTGGGCAAAATGATTGGCGGAGCCCTGTACAGATGGTGTCATAAGGTGTTTTCCTCAATATTGGGCAGATGATCAATAAATAGGTTCAATAGTAATCCTATCAATTTGCTGGCGAGTCAGAGGGATAGTAAACATAAAAGGTTGGCTGTAATTGGCAGACAGCTGGCTTTGACGAGTCATCAAGTAGTCTTCTGGTAGCGCAATAAACTCTCCGACTAATGCATCGCTACCATAAATACTAACTCTAAGACTAGGTACCAGCTGGGTCTCGGCACTTTGATTCGATAGGGTCGCTTGCACATCACTATAAGCAGTAGCCGCTTTAATCTTGCTTGCTCTAAATACGGGGTCAGAGATGACAAAAGCATCTAGATCAGCAGAGGGTAGTCGGCACGCCGCTATCACACACACAGCCTCCAAACGGGCAGCATAGTCTGGATCTTTGATTAAAGTATTTAAATTAAAGATAATATATTGGGCAAATAAAGATAAGGTTAAGACCAAGCAACCAGCGCTCCACAGTAATATTGCTACTGATTGCGGTCCGTCATCGTAGTGCCCCGATCGCGTCTCATCATCTTGAGCAACATAGCGCGGCACTCTATCTTGAGCTAAATTACGCTGCGCTAAGTCTTGATACAAATACTGATTACTCAGCGCTTTATCGATCTTGTTAGTGGGCAAAACGGGCTGAGTTAAATAAGGCGTTGATTGAGTAGTCGACTGCGAAGCACTCTGGTCAGCAGATTGTGCTTGAGCGTGACCGAGCGGCTTGTCGTGGTGACTATTATGCTTACTGAGCAGCTCTTCGAGCCAGTTATTATTTGAATGCGCGCTATCATCTGGTGTTACTGTATTATTCAATGAATCATCATTGGCAGAAACAACTAAATGCTCATTCACCAAAAAGTTGTGCTGACAATGGGCACAGCGCATCTGTGTGCTCGGTCGCTGTAAGAGCTCTGGCAATTCAGCATTTAGTTCAAAATACACCTGACAACTAGGACACTGAGTTTTGATACGCGTAGTCATGTCATCAAGTCCAGAAGCAGTGTTCATTAATTCTACTCAGCTACTATTGGCGGTAAGTAGGTACTGCCAATATCGTAACAGATGTAATTAAATGTTGCTAGCCTGTAAATGTTCCTGAAAGTCGTTGCCAATGATGATCTTCTTGCGTGGTAAAAGCATGCTTAGGGTCGAGGGTAAAATAGGGCTGATAAGCGTCAATAACTTGCTCAGTCTGCGACTCAATAAGACCTGCCAACACTAGCCTGCCTTGTACAGCGATAAGCGTTGCAAAATAAGGCGCTAACCCAATAAGCGGTTTTGCTAAGATGTTAGCGGCTATTATGTCTACTGGTATCACGTCATTCTCAGCGTAGTAATCGTTGAACTCTTCTGGTAAAAAAGCCAATAGCCGCTCATCAACTTGATTGCGCTCAGCGTTTTGCTTAGTGGCCAATACTGCTTGTGGATCAATATCTACCGCATAAACTTGACGCGCGCCCAATAGCAGAGCAGCTATTCCCAAAATACCAGAGCCGCAGCCATAATCGATGACGACTTTATCCTGCAGGTCCTCGTTGGTGAGCCAATCTAAGCATAAGCGAGTCGTTGCATGATAGCCTGTGCCAAAAGCTAAACCTGGATCCATAATGATATTGGTTGCTTCAGGGTTTGGAGGTGTCAACCATTCAGGTACAATCCAGAGGTTATTGGCGCATTCGATCGGCTGATAATGCGTCATCCATTCACGCTCCCAGTCCTTGTCCTCGACAGCGCTGAGCCAAGTACGACTGGCGTCTACTTGTGCAGCGATATCATGACTGAGCTGCTCGAGAGCCTGTCGATTACCCTGTTCGGTAGTGGCGTCAAAGATACCTGTTAGTACTACCTCATCCCATAGTGGCGACTCGCCAGGTAGTGGCTCAAACAAAGGCTGGTCGCCTGCATCGTCTAACATAATAGACAGCGCGCCCGATTCTAATAACAACGCTTCTGCCAAATCAACGTTGGTTTTTTTACACTGTAGATGCAGTTGTTGCCATGCCATAAAAATGCCTTTAAAAATAAAAGTGAGTTTAAAAATGATAAGTTCTAATGCTACCTAACACATACTGACTATCTCGCCTTGCTACTAACGAAGCGCCTGCTGCGCCTCACGAATCACGCGAGTGTTATTCTGTGCTTGTCCAGATCTAAGAATAAGCTGCCATAAAGCGCGGCGACGATTAGCATCTTGCGAGACAGTCAGGCCGCGGCGAGCCATCGCTTCGGCTTTACGGGGCTGATTCTTTTTTAGTGCGACTTGCGATAAATAAAAGTATACCGCGGACGATCTAGGCGCCAAACGCTGCGCACGGGTAAAGCTGTTCTCTGCTGCGGTCAGATTACCAGATTGCAGCTGCGAGGTACCGACTCGCATCAGGTTCTGAAAAGCAGGTAAATCGCTTTTATTATTAGAAGCTTGCCGGCTGGACTGTGAGGACTGCTGCGAGTTTTTACGGGCACGCTCTAATAAATCGCTATGTGAGGGTAAGCTCGGCGATTGAGAAGGCGTATTAGCGTCATAAACAGGTGGCTCTTCAATCATCGCATCCGGTAGCGGTATGACTAAAACATTATCATTAGGAAGCGTCGGTATGGGCTGATTCGGGGCTGAGCCAGACTGAGTTAAGGGGTTTTGACGATTGTTGCTATTTTCATAAGTCGTAGGGGCTTGGGCAGGCGGATGATAAGGCTCAATAGGGTAGCCATCATTGGTGTAGCTAGGTGCTGGCTGGCTAGAGTCAGCAACCGCAGTCGTTTGAGTAGTAGAAGTTACCGACCCTTGATTAGCCATTGTAGACGGCGCGGTTTGACAAGCGCTCAGGGTTAAGGCGCTCATTATTATAGTAGGAAGAAGTACGCGCTTCGACGGTAATGAGTGTGCTGCTCCGCTTGCCAAAAGTTGTGAGTTTTGCTGCTTTATTGTCGCCATATCCTGCTACCTCTACTTAATATTACATCATCTATAAACAGCAAAAGATTTACTGAATAATAGGGTGATTTGTTTTTGATAATAAGTTATGTGTCGTTATCATGTCACAATGCCACAATGCCACAATGCCACTATGCACGTATCAGTATACAGCCCCTAACTATAAATAATGGGCTTTAGATAACTCTAAAGCCCTTATTATAACTCGATTGTCCTGCTTTTAGCAGCTATTGAATCAACCTTTAGAACCACTCAAGCGCGCGGTCGTACCAAGTATCAGCGCCTCGTTGTGGCTCATTATTCTCCATATCTTCATCAGTGGGCTGTTGCGTATTGTCCAGACCTTCTGACTGTGGCTGCCCGAAAGTAAATCCGCGTTCACGCGCTTGTTCTTGCTGATAAAGCTGCAAAGCGCACTCACTAGCCTCTTCAGGTAGATAGGCGGACATCACAGGTAAGTAGCGTGCATTGGCGCAGCGCTCATTAGAGAGCTTGCCTGAGTTGTTCTCAAGCCATAACCATTCGATCCCTTCCGGCTCTGCCATGGCTACAGGAGTTAGCTTTAAACGGCGCATATAATCAACCCAAATCGGTAGCGCTCCAGTACCACCGCCAAGACCGATAGGCTTATTATCATCGCGGCCTACCCAAACCACACTGACATAGTTACCACTATAGCCTGCAAACCAAGCATCTCGGTAGTCATTAGTGGTTCCAGTCTTACCCGCTAAATTCAGCTCACTACCCAAAGACTGCGCTCGGCGAGCCGTACCTTCTTTGACCACTTGCTGCAAAGCGTAGTTGGTCAAAAAGTTGGCTTCAGGCGGCACACTGCGCTGTGTGTTGAGCCCAGTACGCTGCAAAATACGACCACGATCATCGATAACGGTACGAATACTATGGATAGGCGTACGAAAGCCGCCTGTAGCAAAGACCTGATACACGCCAAGCATATCCATCGGACTGAGATTAACAGCGCCTAATAGCGCAGAAGGGTAAGGAGAGATTTTTTCTTCGATACCCATACGGCGTAGTTGTCTGGCAAAAGTATCTAAACCAAACTCCATCCCTAAACGTACAGTGCTTTGGTTATAGGACTTAGCTAGGGCAGTGGTGAAAGGAACAAACCCATGATCGCGGCCATCGTAGTTTTCGGGGTTCCAGTCGTTACCGTTTGAGGTGACTGTGATAGGTGAGTCATCCACTGAGCTGGCTAAATTATAGCGTCCACTCTCAAGCGCGGTCATATAGATGATAGGTTTTAGCAGCGAGCCGACGGGACGTTTAGCATCTACCGCTCGGTTAAAGCCGGTGAACTCGCTACCGCTACCGACGACAGAGACAAGCTCACCGGTCTCAGGATTGGCACTGACCAAAGCGCTTTGTAAATCTTTGGTCTTACTATTATTACGGCGCAGCTCACCGAGCTTACGATCAATCGCTTTGTCTGCTGCTAGCTGTGCAATAGGGTCGAGGGTACTGATAATAGTCAGACCTTCGTTTTTGAGATCGTCAGCATAGTAGACATCATTGAGCTCGCGTTTAACGATGTCCAAAAAGTCAGGAAACTGGCTCTTACCTTCAACGGGCTTATCGACGACGCCTAAAGAGTTGTCAGAGGCAGCTGCATAGTCTTCTGCTGTCAGCTTGCCTATCGCTTGCATATTACTCAGCACCACATCGCGGCGCGTTTTGGCCGCTTCTGGATGACGACGCGGGTTATAGATGCTAGGCCCTTTTGCCATACCCACCAACATCGCTTGCTGATCTAGACGCAGCTCATTTAAAGGTTTATTAAAATAAAACTGTGATGCGAGGCCAAAACCATTAATAGAGCGATTGCCGTTTTGACCTAAGTAAATCTCATTTAGATAAGTTTGTAGTATCTCATCCTTGCTATAATGCAGCTCTAGCAGTATCGCCATCAACGCCTCGTTGGCTTTACGCTTAAGAGTACGATCTGAGTTGAGATAAAAGTTCTTAATCAGCTGCTGGGTGATAGTCGAGCCGCCTTGCATAGAGCCGCCTGAGAAGTTATTGATGACCGCGCGCGCTATGCCGCGTATCGATACGCCTTTATGCTCATAAAACGCGCGATCTTCAGTAGCAATTAGCGCATCTATGAGCGGCTGAGGCACCTCATCTAAAGAGACGACTAAGCGATCTTCGTTACTATCTGGATAGATGCCGCCGATACTGACAGGCTCTAGGCGTATGATACCTGTATCGTTTTGCTCAGTGCTCTGGATGCTTTGGATCTTACTATTAGCAAGCGTCATTTTGATGACTTGTTCTTTATCGACATCGTTAGCGCTATAGCTAAAGCCCCGAGTATGAATAAAGTAGGTATTGCCGGAGCGGTGGAAGCTACCAGTACGATCATAAGCGGTGTTGCTTTGATAGTTCAGTAGATCAAGCCAAGTCTTTATCGTGTCTTTATCGACATTAGCGCCTTGATACAACTCAAGTGGCTGCGAATAAACTTTAGCTGGAATATCCCAGCGCTTACCCTCAAACTTACTAGTGATAGTACGATCAAGCTTGATTAGGTATAGAGCCAATAACACCATAGCTACGATGACAATGATGAGTAAGATACTGCTAAACACAATCCCGCCTTGTTTGGAGGGTAGGGAGCTCATTGCAGCTCTAGGCGACTGCGGCGGGGTAAGATTAGGTTTTTGCACTGATAACACACCGTTTTAACATAAAAAAACTGCCTCATAATGACGCAAATTGACTAAATTTTCAATCTATCATCTCAGTTCCGGCATTCATTACGCCATTCATCATACAATGGCATAAAACCGTTATAATAAGTAGAGCTTATCGCGCTGTAATCGCAGCTTAATGAATAAATACCGATACCTACTTTTAATCTAGAATATCACTGCCATATAAGATAACGACTTATAGTGAGTCTCACTATGTTTTTTATATGAATTAAGCACCGTTTTGAGCAAGGTATAAGCAACATTAGTTAGATAGTAATTCCCAAATAACAGCGTACGGCTATGATTAGATTGACGATAAGATAGTTTTACCAAAAGCTGATTTTATAAAGTAATGTCCTCTAACAATAAGCCGGTCATTAATAAGAGCAATCATGTCCCCTTCTTTTTCATCCTCGTCTGTGTCCCATTCTCAGTATGACGATAGTTCCATCACCCAAGGGCTAGTGCTGCCGCAGGTTGGGCACTGTTTTCATTGCGGTGATCCAGTACCTAAGCCGCCATTTCACGCACAGATATTAGGCGAGGCGCGTGAGATGTGTTGTATGGGTTGTCAGTTGGCAGCTGAGAGTATCGTAGAAGCAGGGCTTGAGCAGTATTATCTTGATCGCTCAGAGATTAACCGTACCGCAAGCCTGCCCACTCAGTTAACGCAGCTTGAAGCTTATGATCATGATGAGATCAAGTCGCAGTTTGTCTACGCGCAAGAAGGTCTATCAGTCGCTGAGCTGTCAGTCAATAATCTGCGCTGCGCGGCTTGTACTTGGCTGATTGAGTCAAGGCTTTATGAGATTGATGGCGTGGATAAATGCCAAGTCAACTTGACCAATCAGCGCATGCGTATTATCTGGGATGAAAACAAGCTGCCCATTAGCCGTATCTTAGCGGTGATCAATGAAATCGGTTACGACGCCAAACCTTATCGCCAAGATACCCATGAGGCGATGCTAGCCCGGCACAATAATAAGATGCTGCTCAGGCTCGGTATCGCGGCTCTCGGTGCTATGCAAGCGATGATGTATGCAGTAGCGCTATACTTTGGTGAATATAGCGATATGCTGGTCTTTCAGCGCGACTTTTTGCGCTGGGTGTCGTTATTTGTCAGCACGCCTGTTTTCTTTTATGCTGGCGTGCCGTTTTTTACCTCAGCATGGTCGGCGATTCGTGCGCGTCAAGTCAATATGGATGTGCCGGTCAGTGTCGCTTTAATCGTCACGTTTTTCGCTAGCATGTATGCCACCGTGACCGGACAAGGCGAGACTTACTATGATTCAGTAAGTATGTTCATTTTCTTTTTATTAGCTGGGCGCTACATTGAGCATAATGCACGGCTAAAAGCGGCGACTATGGCCAATGATCTGGTCGTGGTTGAGCCAATTTTAGTCCAAAAAATCGCTGAAGATAAGGCGTCGGCTGCGCTAATTTTAGAGCGTTTAAACCAGCAAAGCCAAGCTGACGTCGCACCGTTAGTAGCCAGCGATATTAATAATGCGGTTGATACCAATGATGATATCAGTACCAATCTAAAAGCCAGTCCGTTACCTAACTTTATGCAAGATATGGACGCTAATGTCCACACACTGACGCAAAAGATTGCTGCCGCATGGCAACAATCCGCGGCTTCGGTAACCGAACTACATGCCGCTGATAAGTCCATGGTCACCGCTCAAAGTCTGCAAGTGGGCGATATTATCATGATCGAGGCAGGGGCGGAGATCATCAGCGATGGTATCTTGCTGAGTCCAACTGCGACCGTCTCACAAAGCCTGCTGACCGGCGAGGGCGACCTGATTATCAAGCGTCAAGGCGACTACATCCTTGGCGGCGCGCAAAATGACAGTCAGCCGTTTGAGATGCTAGTGACGGCCTTACCAGAAGACAGTCAAATGGGACTGATCGACCGGCTAATGAACCGTGCTATGAGCGAGAAGCCTAAGCTTGCGCAGCAAGCCGATAAGCTGGCACGTTGGTTTGTCGCGCGTATTTTGTTGCTCTCGGTCTTAGTGTTCATTGGTTGGTATATCGTAGATCCTAGTCTAGCCATTTGGGCCACTGTCGCAGTGTTAGTCGCCACTTGTCCTTGTGCATTATCCTTGGCAACGCCTATTGCGCTGACGGTAGCGACCAATAGGCTAGCAAGCTATGGATTTTTGACCACCCGTGGTCATACGCTGCAAACTTTGGCTGAGATTACCCACGTGGCATTTGATAAGACAGGTACGCTGACTTACGGTAAGCCCAATTTATTAAGTATTGAGCTGTTAAACGCTCAAGCATCAGCTCATGCCGACTCGCAAGATAGTCTATTAGCGATAGCGGCTGCGCTAGAGGTGGGCAGTCGCCATCCGATTGCCCACGCGCTGCTGACGGCGGCCTATCAGTTACACCTGCCAACTACCCAAAACCTTCAACATTACCCGGCAGGCGGCGTTGAAGCGATAGTCGATGGGGTTTTATATCGGATCGGTCATGCTGATTTCGCTATGGACGCTGCCCATGACGATACGAGCAGCAGTGCTCAGTCGCTAAATATCGATTTGATAGCCCATCGAGCCAGCTCAGCGGTGGTTCTATCTTGTCAGTCTTTAACTAAAAGCTCCGAAGATACTGTGCCTAGCTGGCAAGCACTGGCCTGCTTTTATTTCAATGATAAGGTTCGTGATAGCGCCAAAGCGACTTTGGACTCTCTAAAGCAGCTAGGAATAGAGTCAGTGATGCTAACAGGCGACCCTAGTCCGCAAGCTTTAGTTATAGCGGACACCTTAGGGATGAGCGCCGCTTATAATGGCCTATCGCCTACGGATAAAGTCAATCACATCCAGCAGCTACAAAGTAAAGGCGCAGTGGTACTGATGGTCGGTGATGGTATCAATGATGCGCCCGTGCTCGCTGCCGCTGATGTGTCTACGTCTATCGCTGGCGCCGCTGATCTGGCGCAAGTGTCTAGTGATAGCATTATTTTAAATGGTCAAGTCGAAGGTATTAATGCGGCTAAGCGCATCGCTGATAAGACCGAGCGCATTATCAAACAAAACTTTCGCTGGGCATTAGGCTATAACGGCATTGTCCTGCTGCCAGCTATCTTTGGTTATGTGCCGCCTTGGCTTGCTGCAATCGGTATGTCGCTAAGCTCCTTGATAGTGGTACTTAACGCTCTACGTCTGAAACGGGCTTAAAGGCTAGGCTACAAGCAAAACAATAGCATGAACATTGAGCAAAAAAAACGCCTGCTAAATATAACAGGCGGTTTTTTATTTTTAAAAGATGAGTAGCAAATAGCCTTAACACTAGTCTTGTAAGTAGCTTAGCAGACGCATAAATTCGATATACATCCACACAAGCGTTGCGAGGATACCGATGCTAAATAACCACTCGTAGTCTTCAGAGATACCCGCTGCTACGCCGCGATCGATATTATCAAAGTCAAGGAGGAGGGTAAAAGAAGCAATAACAATGACAAACAAGCTAAAGCCGATTGCAATAGCGCCGCCTTCAAACAAGAAAGGTAGGCTTGAGCCAAAGGCTAGAGATAGTATCCACTGCGCCACGTAAACGAGCATAATAGCAATAAGTGCTGAGGTGACAATCGAGCGGAACTTTTGTGTGACTTTCACCAGACCAGAGCGATAAAGTCCTAGCATCACTGCCGCGGTGACGAAGGTTGCGCACATAGCAGTGACAGGTACGCTTGGGTACATACGCATGAAGAATAGCGAGATACCACCCAAAAATATACCTTCGAGTAGGGCATAAGGGACAGCTAAGGTTTTGGCTTTTTTGGGTTTAAAAGTCATAAAAACAGCTAAGCCAAAGGCGGCAAACATGCTACCAAAAGCGGCCATAGTGATAAAACCTTGTGACAGTCCTGCCATAAGAGCATAAAAGAAAAAGCCTACGCCCGTGATAGCCGCCAGCCCAAGTAACATACTGGTCTTTTGGATGACACCTTTAACGGTCATAGGCTCGCCGCCGACCGCAAATTCTGCGCGGCTGACAATAGGATTAGCCATACATATATCCTTAATATAAAATAGTATAAATCAACGTTACTTTAGCAAAACCGGGATTATTGTCAACTGTCTTTGCGTGACTCATATCAAGGCTTAGCCTTGATATCCTCTGCTTATTGCTAAGGGTTAGCGAGCAGTCACAAGAAGGCACTACTGAGCGCTAAAACAGCGCTACTAACTATAAGTAAAAATGAATCACAGCAAATCAGCTAATGGTTAAGTCGGTCAATAAAAGCCCTTTTAAAAAGGTCATTTAAGACAAATCATTCAGCTAAAGTGAGCGTCTAACCTTTTATAGATGGGGTCGATTACGACAGTTAACAACGATGATTGGTAAAACATGCTAGTTTAACGCTTTATTTATCGCTATCATTAGCTTGATAGTTTATGACTAAATCAGCATTAGACTTTTTAAGTTTGTGGGTTGTCATCTAAAAACCCTCTTTCGATGCTGTTAATTATAAAAAGTCGATGTCATGCATCACTTACCTTTGCACTTCTTTAAGTTTGTCGAGTCGCTTTATGGAAAACTCAGCGCAGTCAGCCCGATTGCCACACTTGCACGAATCAGAACTGTTTCACGCCATCAAAAACCCAGCCTTTCGCCGCATTGGTCTGATGGGCCGTGCCGGCAAGCGCAGCGTTATTGAGAGTCTCATTCAAGTGGCAAGCACAGTCAACGAGATGAATCTAACGCTGATTATGGATGTGCAAACCGCCAATCTACCGACTTTAAATTTAGTAGATATCGAAAAGGTAAAAATCGTCAAGCGCAGTTTGATCGGTGAGATTTGTGACTTAGTGATTGTCGTCGGCGGCGATGGCTCTATTTTACATGCCGCTGAGGCATTGGCGCGGTACCGGGTTCCTGTGCTTGGGGTCAATCGCGGTCGTCTTGGGTTTTTGGCAGATGTGAAGCCCAATGAGGTTGCCTTTAAATTAAAGCAAGTATTAATGGGGAACTATCAGCTCGATCATAGGTTTTTGCTGACGATGGAGATACGCGAAGGCGACAATATCTTGCATGAAGATATGGCGCTCAACGACATTGTGCTGCATGCGGGCAAGTCGGTACACATGATTGACTTTCAAATGAAAATTGACGGTCAAGACGTCTATCGTCAGCACAGTGATGGACTCATTGCCGCGACTCCGACGGGCTCGACAGCCTATGCACTCTCGGGTGGCGGGCCTATTATCCATCCTAGCATGGATGCGATTTGTCTGGTACCGATGCATCCACATACGCTCTCAAGCAGGCCTATCGTGGTCAGTGGTAGTAGTGAGGTCTGTATTCGCATTCATGAGGACAATCGCACTCAGCCAATGGTCAGCGCTGACGGTAAACCTAGCGTACCTATTGAGCAGGATCAACGCTTATATATCCGTAAACATCCTGATAAGCTAACTTTGCTGCATCCACCAGGGTTTGAGTTTTATGAAGCTTGCCGTACTAAGCTGCATTGGAACGTACATGCCGAAGAGTTCAGTCTCGATAGCGATGACGATGATGACATTGAGATAGAAGGCATAGAGATAGAAAGCGTAGAGATACAAAGTACTGACCACCATATTATTGAGGCTGATGCTCAAAGTACTACCCCTGAGCAGATAGATACAAACACCGATCGAGTCACTAAATTTTAGACAGATTACAGATAGCTAAAGAAGAGGAGTGAAGATGAATAAAGAGACAGTACTAGCCAGTTTGACCCCGGAGATAGTAGATAAATTCCGAGTAGCCATTGAGATTGGTAAATGGCCAGATGGCCGTAAGCTAAGCGCTGAGCAGCGCGAAACGTGTATGCAAGCGGTGATGATGTGGGAGCACGAGCATCTAGAGCCCTCCGAGCGTGTCGGCTTTATTCATAAGCCTATCAAAGACGACGGCAGTATCGTGGGCGCGGAATGCGATGTCGAGCACGAACATCATTATCCTAATATGCCCAATCCTAAAGGCGCGATCCAACCGGTAAAATTCCGCGATCAATAATGCGTAATATTAGGGCGTGTCCCTAATTCAAGCGTTTATGACTAAATGGGCTAAAAATGGCTAAATCTTTGGCAAACGGTGTCAAATAGCTGGTCAATATCTTGATATTACCTGCGCTATTTTCCTTGTTTGCCTGCAATTTATCTCATTTTTATCACCATTTTTAAAATAGGGACACGCCCTAAAAGCAAAAATCCACACTATGATCATAGCGTGGATTTTTTGGTCTATGCTGTTATTTTATAAAACTAAACTTTTAGAACTAAGCTTACAAAGCAGTGGTATCGACAGTCGGACGTAGCGTTAAAGGATTTTTTTGCATCAAAAATCCTTGCCAACCCCAATGCAAGAAATTGCGGATATTGGCGTGATCCGTACCCTTAGGTGTGGCTAGCACTTTTTCATAATGCTCACCAAATAGTTTAAGGGTATCTAGCTGGTTTAGGCCATGATGCTTAGCAAAGCCAAAGACTTTGGCACTACCTTCGTTTTCGCCAGCGGCATTGTGCTGCATACCATTGACAAACGGCGCTGGGGAATAACGATAAAAATCGTCAATAAAGCTGATAACATCGTTAAAACCTATGGCTTTTTTATTCAAACCATTCAATAAAGCCGAGACGTCGGATTGGCGGATGCTCATAGTAAATGACCTCAAAAAGATTAAAATTACAAAGAGTAAGCGCTTATAGGCAGAGCAGCCGTAACGGGTCTGCTATAAACGATAAAGCTCTATTTTAACGATTAAAATAGTCTTCGTCATCAAAAGAGGGCGCAAAGTTGCCTTGCTCGAGATGTTGCATCTGTGATTGTACCGTGCGCTCTTGCTGGATACGCTGGTAAATCTCTTCGCGATGTACCGCGATATCTTTTGGCGCGTTAACCCCTATGCGTACTTGGTTACCCTTGACGCCTAGCACAGTAACACTGACCTCATCACCAATCATTAAAGTTTCGCCAACGCGGCGAGTTAAAATTAACATGCGTCACACTCCTTATGTCGCAGTAAAGAACGATTACTTATCATATGACTTCTCAATTACTCAATATCACTGAATGAACCAGTATCGAGCTGTTTAAGGTTTTAATTCACAAGTAATTATACCGTCTAAAACAAGATAAACAGGGTCAATAACTATAGGTATCATTTTGCCCAAATGAACGCCCCATTATAAGTCCCATAGACCGTACTGTCACGGATTTTAACAATACTACTGGATAAAGCCGAAGTCTTGTGACTATTTAGCGCCAATAAAAGAGTAAGCAAGCAGCGCTATTATGGAAATTATGAGTATAATAGTCATAAAAAACAGAACCTTGATAGGTTCTGTCATTTTGTATATTAAAACTTATTTTAGCCGTTTAGCAAAATATCAGCGGTTAAGCGCAGATAAATAAAAAAACAGCTAGAATTTATGCTAGAACCTATTGTCCAGCAACTTTGCTCTCACCGTCTTCACGATCTAAGCCAAATGCTGTGTGCAAGGATTTAACTGCTTTTTCTAAGTGCTGCTCTTGGATAAGGACGGAGACCTTGATTTCGCTAGTAGAGATCATTTGTATATTGATGTTGTTCTCCGCTAAGGTCTGGAACATCAAGCTTGCAACCCCTGCGTGTGAGCGCATACCCACACCGACCAAAGATACTTTGACCACTTCGCTGTTACCTAATATCTCTTTGGCACCGATGTCGTCTTTGATTTCATCGTTTAGCACTGCCATCGCTTTATCTAAATCAGTACGGTTGACAGTAAAGGTGAAGTCAGTGGTACCTTGGTCCGATAGGTTTTGCACAATCATATCGATTTCGATATTGGCATTTCCAATCGGACTTAAAATAGCTGAGGCAATACCGGGGTGGTCAGGGACGCCGCGTACCACAATCTTTGCTTCATCACGGTTAAAGGCGATACCTGAGATAATTGCCTGTTCCATACTGTCTCCTTCGTCTATCGTAATTAGGGTGCCCACGTTATCTCTAAAATCATCGTCAAAGCTGCCATCGTTATTGTCATCGAAGCTCGATAGCACTCGTAAGGGCACACCGTATTTACCGGCGAACTCTACTGAGCGAATCTGTAAAATCTTGGAGCCAAGGCTTGCCATCTCGAGCATCTCTTCAAAAGTTATTTTTTCAAGTTTTTTAGCTTTTGAAGTGACGCGTGGATCGGTAGTGTAGACGCCGTCAACATCAGTATATATCTGACATTCATCAGCACCTAGGGCAGCTGCGATAGCGACGCCTGTGGTGTCTGAGCCGCCGCGTCCGAGAGTGGTAATATTATCGTGCTCATCGATACCCTGGAAACCTGCCACAATGACGACATTACCGGCATCTAGCTGCTGGCGGATGTTTTCATCATCGATGCTCTCGATACGGGCTTTATTATGTGAGGTGTCGGTCTTGATAGCGACTTGACGACCGGTCATTGAGCGCGCGCCAATACCTAGATCCTGAATGGCCATAGCAAGTAATGAGATCGACACTTGCTCGCCAGTGGAGACCATTTGATCATATTCACGAGGATCAGGTTGAGCGCTGATTTGACGTGCCAAATCGATGAGGCGGTTGGTTTCTCCGCTCATCGCTGAGACCACGACGACGACTTGGTGACCGTTATCATGCCAGCGTTTGACGCGTTTGGCGACGTTCTTAATGCGGTCAATACTGCCCATTGAGGTGCCGCCGTATTTTTGTACTATTAACGCCATAAGATTTTACCTATTCTGCATCCTCTATCAACTATAAGTGTCCATTAAATCCAATCGTATTTTAATGACCGTGCATAGTGATAGAGTCAATTAATATTTGAACGCTGACCTTTATACCATAATCAAAGCACAAATTTAAGTCGCCATGCCGCTTTGATACATGGTAATTAATTATCAATGCTATAACCAACTGCCATCTGTCAAATACAAATCAGATGTAAGTTAAGCGTTTTACTATAGAAACGAGCTAACTTAGCTTAATTGAGCTTAACTTAATTTAGCTTCGATCCAAGCGGGTAGTGCCTCTAACACAGCGCGAGTATTGCCAGATTTTGGCGCGCCGCCTTGCGCGTAGTCAGGCTTACCGCCGCCTTTGCCACCAAGCTCACCTGCCAAGTGACGAATGATATCACCGGCTTTAATCTGCGCAGTCATCGACTTCGCTACGCTCGCAGCGAGTGCTAATTGCTCGTCTTTATCACCGACTAATACGATGATGGCATCAGGAAGCTTGGACTTGATATCGTCCATTAAGGGGCGGATAGATTTACCGTCAATACCGCTCAAAGTGCTGACCAGTACAGGCGTATCTTTGATGGTTTGCACCTCGTTCAATAAATCTGCCGCTTGACTGCTGGCGAGCTTTTGTTGCAAGCGCTCGAGCTGCTTTTCTAAATCGCGCTGCTTATCTGCCATGGTCTGTACGCGCGCGGCAACCTGTGGACGCTTAACTTTGAGTTGTCCGGCAAGAGTCGCTAGCTGCTGATCATTTTGTTGAACATACTTGACAGCGCCCATACCAGTGAGCGCCTCAATACGGCGAATACCAGCGGCGATACCAGATTCACCAGTGATCTTAAATAGGCCGATATCACCGGTACGCTGCACGTGTAGCCCGCCGCATAACTCAATAGAGAAGGGTTGGTTATTCCCATCGATAGTCATCTCGGTGCCCATGGTGAGTACGCGCACCTCGTTACCGTATTTTTCACCAAATAACGCCACCGCGCCTTTTTCCATGGCTTCATCAATAGCCATGTTCTCTATACAAGCTGGCGTATTGGCTTGGATTTGCTCATTAACCAAACGCTCAATTTGCGCAATCTCAGCTTGGCTTACCGGCTTATCATAAGCAAAGTCAAACCTTAGCACTTCACTTGAGACGAGCGAGCCTTTTTGGCTGATTTTATCGCCGAGTATATGACGTAGAGCCGCGTGTAACAGATGGGTAGCAGAATGGTTTTTAGCGCTCGCAGCACGGATGCTTGAGAGCACTTGCGCCTCTGCGCTTTGACCTGCGCTAACAGTACCCATGCTGACGACGCCATAATGGATAATGGCTTGCCCTGATTTTTTGGTGTCTTGTACGCTAAAGACGCCAGACTCGCTACGTATCTCGCCAAGCTCACCGACTTGTCCGCCGCCTTCGGCGTAAAAAGGCGTACGATCCAAGACGATAACGCCCTCGCTGCCTTCTGCTAGAGACTCGATCGCATTACCGTCTTGATAGAGCGCAGTAATATTGACATTATCATCGCTGAGCTGCTCGTAGCCAATGAACTCAGTTGGCGTCTCAACTTGGATGACGCTACTGTAGTCGACATCGAATTTGCCAGCATCACGAGCGCGATCGCGCTGCGCTTGCATCTGTTCGTCAAACTCTTCTTCATCGATGCTGATACCGCGCTCACGGGTAATATCTGCAGTGAGGTCAAGCGGGAAGCCGTAAGTATCATAGAGCTTGAAAGCGGCAGCACCAGAGAGAATATCGCCATCTTCTAAGCTCTCAAGCTCGCTGGCGAGCAGACGTAAGCCTTGGGCTAAGGTCTTGGCAAACTGTGCTTCTTCTTTTTGAATAGCGGCTTCAATGAGGCTTTGTTTGTCTTTTAGCTCAGGATAAGCATCGCCCATTTCACGGACTAAAGGCGCTACCATCTTATAAAAGAACCCGCTCTCAGCGCCAAGCTTATTGCCATGACGTACCGCTCGGCGAATAACTCGGCGCAGCACGTAGCCGCGGCCTTCATTGCCTGGCATCACGCCATCAGCGATCAAAAAGGATACGGCACGGATATGATCAGCAATCACCTTTAGTGAGGATTGCTGCTCGTTGTCAATCTCTAAAATAGTTGCCGCAGCGTCCATCAAGTGGCTGAATAAATCGATTTCATAATTGCCATGCACGCCTTGCATAATAGCGCTAATGCGCTCAAGTCCCATACCAGTATCGACACTAGGGGCGGGTAGTGGCAGCATGGTGCCGTCTTTTTGGCGATTAAACTGCATAAACACGCAGTTCCAAATCTCGATATAGCGGTCGCCATCTTCCTCAGGCGTACCAGGCAAGCCGCCCTCAATCTCAGGGCCATGGTCATAAAAGACTTCGGTACAAGGGCCGCAAGGACCGGTATCACCCATTGTCCAAAAGTTATCAGAGGCGTAAGGGGCGCCCTTATTATCGCCGATACGGATAATACGCTCCGCTGGCAGGCCAATCTTAGTGTGCCAGATATCAAAAGCTTCGTCGTCAGTCTCATAAATAGTGACGTAGAGACGGTCTTTGTCGATAGCTAGCCATTCAGTCGATGTCAAAAACTCCCAAATATAAGCAATACCGGCTTCTTTAAAATAATCACCAAAAGAGAAGTTACCGAGCATCTCAAAGAAAGTATGATGACGCGCGGTGTAGCCGACGTTATCTAAATCATTGTGCTTACCGCCTGCCCGCACACATTTTTGTGAAGTGACCGCGCGCGTATAATCACGCGATTCCATCCCCAAAAAAGTCTCTTTAAACTGATTCATACCGGCGTTGGTAAACAGTAAAGTAGGATCATTATGCGGAATAAGGCTCGATGAGGAGACAGGGGTGTGCTGCTTGCTTATAAAAAAATCGATAAAAGCTTGACGAATCTCGGCTGTTTGAGATGGCTGGCTCACAGCGGCTCCTTACAAAAAATGGTTTTAAGATAGTTATAGAATATTAAATTTGCCCGCGATTTTAGCACATACCGCCCTCGTTGAACATTCGCAAATAGTCACTGTGAGGGCTAATACACTAGCAGTCATAAACAGTCGTTAATTGGTCAAGATGGCCGCGTCTGTCTTATCTAGTTTATCGGTAACTAATGGATTGGCTTCAATGACTTGTACAGGTAGGTAGCGCAGTTGTAGCTTAATGGGTAGATACTCCGGAAAGTTCTCTACCATATCAGCGGTGATGAGCGCCTCAATTTGCTGGACATCGTAAGAGCTAGGAGTCGTCTCGCCGCGAATAATAGCGCGCACGATTTGGTTCTCATTCGAGGTCTCAAATTGAGTGTTGGTCAGTACATTGCCTTTGTCGATAAAATAGCTGTTTATCGCCTCTTTAGTGCTGCTCTCAAAGACTTGCTGCTTAGCATTGGTTTGTAGATTGATAGTCAAATAAGTACCGAGTCCGGCAAGTAGTAATAAGGTCACTGCATTGCGGCGTAAAAAAGTCAGATAAGTGTTTGATTGATAATCATCATCGACTAGGCGGCGAAAGCCAAGTAGCCAGAGCACTAAAGCGTTGGTAAATTGAATAGCGATAATATTAGTAATAGCTAACAATAGCGCCCCAAGACCTAATTGCATCTCGCTATGAGCGAATAAAATACCGCTTGCCGCTAGAGGAGGCACCAAAGCGGTGGCTACCGCGACGCCTACGACCGCGACCGATAGATGTGGTGATACCATTGCATACGCGCCAGCTGTGCCGCCAGCTAGCGCAATCATTAAGTCCATAGAAGTGGGCTGAGTACGCGATAAAATCTCAGCGGTCAGCGGTTGATCGTTATGCAGCAGCCCGATCAAAAAGCCTACGAGCACCACTAAAGAGACGCCCGCGATGACCGTAAATAGCGACTTCCACAGTAGCGGCATACGGTGGTCAATAATCGCGAGCGCCACGCCAGTGATAGGTCCTAACATCATCGCCACTAGCATCGCGCCGATGACAACCGCTGCAGAATTAGTCACTAAGCCATAGCTTGCGATAATGGCCGAGAGGATGTTCATAATAAAATACATCTTACTCGGTAGGGCATTGGCCTCGATTTTGACGCGTACTTCTGGATAATCGACTTTTTGGTTACTAAACTGTTCAGCGACAAACTGCTTATAAGACTCAAGCTTGGCTTCTTTTTTCTCTTGTACTTCCTCTTTTGCGTTTTCTTCCTCTGCAGTACTCTTAGAGTCGTTCTCGCTTTGCTTAGAATCTATATTGCTAGCGTCTGTGTTGCCGGATACCTTTGCTGTCTCACTGTTTTCTATATACGCTTCATCAACACACATCGCTTGCTCATCAGACTGGTTACTATCGACATCAGCAGTGTCGCCATGGGCGCTAGTTCCTGAGTCATCGGTAAGGGCGTTTTCATCAGCTGCTTGGGTATTAGCAGTGACAGTGGCACTGTTGGCTTTAGTAAATACTAAGTCAGCCATTGCCAAGTGAGCAAAGTCGATGTTAGAAAAACTGACGTTAGAAATGCTAAAGTCCGCAGCTTCTAAGTTGACAGCTTGAGCTTGCGCCATCTCAGGTGTGATATCTTCAACCGTCGCGACAACCACTTCTTCGCTAATAGCCGTCATCGTCACTTTCGCGTCAGAATGATGATGTCCTGCTTCTACGGTATTTATCTCTTCACTTTCAGACTCTAAGGACTCGTTGTTATCAGCATGCTCGCCAGCGTCGTCGACGTCGACACTATTATCAAAATTACTATCATTACTATTAGGGGTAGATGCAGGCTCTTGAGCGTTCTTGTTGTCAGATTTATTAGAGCTATCAGAGTCATTAGAGCGGCTAGCAGGGTTAGCGGTCATAGTATTGGACTTTCTCAAAGGTAAGAAGAAAATCACTATTGTAAAGACAAATAGGGGAGGAAGTATAGATTTTTGCAACAAGCGAGCTTTGAGTAGCAGAGCAAGCGGTAAAGTAATTGTTTTTAATACGCTAGATAACTCCCTAATATTAGCATGGTTTTAGCGATTAGTCGCCTAGTTTTGGTGGCTTTGCTGGTTATAATAAAGACTTACTTTTTATGTGGGTTTAAGGTATAAAGTAATTATACCCACACAAAATATAAGGATTAGACTATGAACTGGCCACTACTTTCTGTTGTTTACTCTATGGCAGCTACTGTCATCGTCGGCTTACTGATGATCGCCGCTTTAGTAACCGGCTTTAACGAGATACGGCATATTCAAATAGCCATAGTCATAGGACTACTAGTCGCTATTCCAGTCGGTTTATTTTTTACCAAAAAAATAGGCAGCATCACTGGTAATGAGGAAGGCTATAAGGCTTAAAGGCTATAAAGCTTAGATGTGTTTGGAGGGCAGTCTAGCTTGTAGACTTAGCAAGGGCTTTGGGTCTAAACGTTATGATTTAAATAAAAAAACAGCCTATGTGGAGGCTGCTTTTTTATTTTTGTTAAGACTGTTTTTGACGTCAGATATACGCTCGTAGCTCAGTCGTTATTGTAGCTCAACTGTCGCGCCATTTTCGATATTGGCGTAGACTTCTAGCACATCCCAGTTGGTCAAACGCACGCAGCCTGCCGAGGCTTGGCGACTGATGCCCTCAGGCTTCGGTGAGCCATGAATACCATAAGAAGGTTTTGATAGTCCCATCCATACCACGCCTACAGGACTATTAGGTCCTGGCGGCAGCATATGTACTTTCTTATCGTCACCTTTGCCAACGGTCGCTTTATACCATGGCATCTTGACTTTATTGATAATCTTAAAGCTGCCTTGCGGGGAAGGGGTGCTCGCACTACCGATGGTCGTCGGATAAGTGGCAACTAATTTATCACCGTTATAAGCGTATAACGTTTTATCCGCTTTATTGGCGACCATACGGTTGATACGTTGATTGAGAGGCTCACGATTGTTTAATACGGTGATGGTCTCGCCCGCCTTGTACGTTTTGTTTTTGTTTAACTTATCGAGATAGCGTACATCCATATGGAAGCGCTCGCCTAACATCTCTTTGATGTCTTGATAGTAAAGGCCTTTGACTTTTGACTTTGCCTCAGAGCCAGATGGCAATCTAGCAAAATTAGTATTTACATCATCTTCAGTAATGGTATAAGTGACTAGTACTGGCTTATTGGCAGGAATGTTTTTGTTAAGAGCATCCCAAGTTTTTTGATCCATTTTACCAGTAGCAGGCAGACCTTTCATGTTTTGAAAGTTGACGAGCGCCTTTTTACTATTCATACCCCAACCACCATCGATAGGGCCTGGTGAAGCATGGTTCCAGTCGAGAAGCGCTTGCAATTTAATCGTCATCGCTGAGTTGACGTTCATGTTGGGCGACCAAGTCGAGCCATTGACTTGCTTGGCATAATTGGATAAATCTAGCGTGGTATATCTCTTACCATTCTTATCCTCGATGCTCTTGATAGCAGACTCATCGCCGATGTTTTGGAGCTGTGCGCTATTAGTGACTTCAAAATTTGAGGTGTCCGCTGCCGCACTACTAGGGCCTGCTAGAGCCTGACCGTCACTGATATCATCAGTCGTATCAGACTGCTGGTCTTTACGGGTGAGCTCTTCTACGCTCATATTATCAGCGGCAACAGCGTTAGATGCTGTGTTGTTAGCAGCGATGTCTGTAGAAGCTATGTCGTTAGAAGCTATGCCAGTCCCGATATTAGGCTGAGCGGCGCGTTTACTGTTAATCAGTTGTCCCATTCTATCAGAGGCTGCCGGCGTACTCACTTGCGGCTGAGCATTGGTTGCTGAGTCGTTATTCGGCAAAGTGTTACGCGCATCACTAGCAACTGAGCTGCTACGACTCTCTTCTAGATTGATACCAGATAAGCTGTCGATATCTGGCAGATTGTCTACAGGCAAAGTACGAGTATTGTCTGTCGGTGCAGCAAAGACAGTGGCACTAAGACTCAGCGTGGCAATAGAGATTGCAGTTACAATAGGTTTTATTTTCATCATAAAGGGTCACAATGTGGTGGTTATTATGGAAGTATTATGCGCATTATCTGGACGCTTCGCAAACTTTTAACCCCTCTTTTTGTAGTAATGAGCAGACAGACGTCAGGCGTTGACGCTTTAATGACTAGGGAGAGAGGATTGAGTCATAATATAAAGAGTATATTGCGCAAAACAGACGCTTAGCAAGAAGCGAGTAAGGTGCTTTCGAGTCAGGTACTATTAATGCAACTTATACTAAGCATGCTTCTATCATAACATGATTGCTCTAGAAGTGCAGTTCGTCTGAGTAGAGTGCAACCGGGGATTTGCTATTATCAGTTGTAGGATTGATTGGCGTCATATTCGCTTTAAGTTTATAATGCTTTAAATCGAAACCAATAATTTTATGCTATCAACAAACCTTAACGCTATCAAACAAACCATAAAAGAGGCCGTATGTCAGACGAGCAGATAATGAGCGCAGAAGACTTTCAGCAGCAAAATCCAAATCAGTATGACTATGATGGTCATGATCTAGATGGACATGAGCTAAATGCTGAAGACACCGATCATAGCGAATTTGCTAATTTTCATAGTGAGCTTGAAGAGGCGCGTCAGCAATTAGTGACGATTCGCGATTTCATTCGTTTTTGTGTGACGCAATTGCGGAACTATGATGTGGTAGTAGCGCAAGGTACGACCGACGAATTCGCTGAGGCTTCTGCTATTGTTTTGCACTCTTTGTCGCTTGACTGGTCAGCAAATGAGCAAATATTAGACTGCCGTCTGACTGCCTCAGAGAAGCAAGCGGTGCTAGAGCTATTAGAAGCGCGTATCATTCAACGTAAGCCGCTTAGTTATTTGATCAATTTAGCGTATTTTTGTGATTTACCTTTTTATGTGGATGAGCGTGTGCTTATCCCGCGCTCGCCAATAGCTGAGATGATCCGTCAGCAGTTCTATCCATATTTCGATGTCAATGAGCTTGCCAAGCCGATTGGTATCAGCAGCATAAACGCTATGGATGCAGGCGAGTCAGCCACTAAGTTCTTCGAGCACGGCCTTGACATGAAGCAGTTGACACAGCCTGAGCGTATCTTAGACTTGTGCACCGGTTCTGGCTGTATTGCTATTGCGCTTGCGACACGTTTTGTCGATGCTTTGGTGGACGCCGCTGATATCGATAAAGGCGCGCTTGAGGTGGCGATGGTCAATGTCGATCATCATGATCTGGGGCATCAAATCAATGTGATTGAATCTGATTTGTTTGCTAAGCTGCCAAGCGACAATCAGTACGAACTTATTGTCACTAACCCGCCTTATGTTGATGCGGCAATCATGGCTGACTTGCCGCCTGAGTTTCTATATGAGCCTGATCATGCGTTAGCCGCCGGTCAAGACGGCTTAGATCTAGTGCATAAAATATTATTTGACGCCGCTGATTACTTGACGCCAGAAGGTCTACTCGTCTGTGAGGTTGGCGATAGTGAATGGGCACTGATGCAAGCTTATCCTGATATTCAGTTTAATTGGTTAAAGTTCGCTCATGGCGGTCACGGTATCTTTGCGATCACTTATGATGACCTGTTAGAGCACCGTGAGTCATTTGCCCATTATGTACAGCTTTTAGAGAGTCATCAAGTGCAATAATCAGCACCTTTTACCAGTAAAGAGGTAAGTGAAGCCAAAAGCGTAAGATGGACAGTAGCCCAATATTAATAGCATTGAGTATTGAAGGATAGACATGGCAGGTAATAGTATAGGAAAACTCTTTAGTGTCACAACTTGCGGAGAGTCGCATGGGGCTGGCCTGATGGCTATCATCGATGGGGTGCCGCCAGGTATGGCATTATCTAGCGAGGACTTGCAAGTTGATCTAGATCGCCGTAAGCCTGGGACTTCTAAGTACGCAACCCAGCGCCGCGAGCCCGATGAAGTCGAGATCATCTCTGGCGTCTTTGAAGGTAAAACGACGGGTACTTCTATTGGCTTACTGATCCGTAATACCAATCAAAAATCTAAAGACTATAGCGACATTAAAGATACTTTCCGCCCCGGTCATGCCGATTATACTTATAGTATGAAGTACGGCTTTCGTGATTATCGCGGCGGCGGGCGCTCTTCAGCTCGCGAGACTGCCATGCGTGTGGCCGCAGGCGCTATCGCTAAGAAGTATCTGTCTGAGCGCTTAGGTATACAGATTCATGGGCATGTGACGCAGATTGGTAATGAGTACAGCCAAGTCACTGATCCAAGCCAAATCGACTGGGAATTCGTCAATAGCAATCCATTCTTTTGCGCGGATAGCGAAGCAGTATCGCGCTTTGAAACCTTAATCGATAGTCTGCGACGCGCGGGCACCAGCTGCGGTGCTAAGCTTGAGGTTGTCGCAAGCGGCGTACCGGTCGGGCTTGGTGAGCCGGTATTTGATCGCCTAGATGCTGAGATTGCCCATGCGATGATGAGCATCAATGCGGTGAAAGGTGTGGAGATCGGTGATGGTATGGCGGTCGCCGGTCAATTCGGTCATAAATCTCGCGATGAGATGACTCCGGATGGCTTTACTGCCAATCATGCTGGCGGTATCTTGGGCGGTATCTCCTCTGGGCAAGATATTAGCGTCAGTATCGCGCTCAAGCCTACTTCTAGTATTACCACCCCTGGCAAAAGTATAAACACCGATGGCGAAGCGATCGATATGCTCACTAAAGGCCGTCATGACCCTTGCGTTGGAGTAAGAGCGACGCCTATCGCTGAGGCGATGCTCGCGATTGTATTACTCGATCATTACTTGCGTCACCGCGGTCAAAATGCAGACGTAGTCGCGCCGGTTGCATCGATTACTGAATAGCTCTAAGCCTTGGGTCAGTAGCGAGCCTTTTATCTTTTATTGACTCTCATTAAAGGTAAAAGGCTTTTTTGTGCTTGTAACAGTGGTACGAGGTGCTCTGATGTTGATTCCCTATTAAGCGACTTTTGAGTAGTCATCAGTGGCTACGCAGCGTTGGTGTTTAAAGACCAATAATAGCTGCTGGCTAGGAATCGCAAGCCAGTGTCCAAAAGCAATACTTTCAATATTACTGTTAGCCAATAATTGACGACACTCCTGACGGCTATACCCTAAGTAAGGGTTTGTTGTATGAGCGGCTGTAGTATGAGTTGGAATGAGTTTTTTCATAGCATTTATCACCAGCGCCGTAAAACCACATCCTTCTAGGGCATGGATGTAAGGCGTCAACCGTTGTCACCTAAGATGACATCTACCTTGTCAACTCTGCTTATTGA
>NZ_JBEOPC010000030.1:0-39952 GCF_040309765.1 Psychrobacter sp. TB20-MNA-CIBAN-0197 | reverse complement strand
TAAACTTACCATTTTTATCTGCAAATCGCCTAAAAAATAGTCTCTGTCAGTGCCACGGTCGAATGTTCAACACGCCCGAACAACTATAGTCAGGTGTAAAAGTAATGATTTATAACCTAATGATCTAAAATAGCTGTGATGGCGCTAGCGGTACACAATCATAACGCGCATACCGGGCAGCTGGTATCTTGCCGATAGCCCATCATGCGCTGCTGCATACGGCTACCGTCCCACAATAAAAGCTTGCCTGTCAGCGGATTGGTGTTCAGCCCGAGGTAATGCAATGCCGCATTGGCTTGCAAATTACCGATGATAGCAGTAGTACTAGCAAGGACGCCTGAGTTGGCACAAGTGCGCTCATCTACTGCCTCATCCGTACTAACATCGCCAAAAACACAATGATAGCAGCCGCTCTTTAACTGCGGTTCATACAATGCCAATTGTCCTTGCATAGCAATCGCCGAAGCGCTAAGTAATGGAATCTGATAGCGCACGCTAATCCGGTTGATAATATCGCGAGTGGCGAAATTATCAGTACAGTCTAGCAATAGACTAGGCTTGCCAGCAGCTAGCTCTAATAGCTCATAAGCATTATCTAATGTCAGACGTGCGACCGTGCCTTTCGCGCTAATCAAAGGGTTGATTTGCTTGAGCATCTGCGCTGCGGTCAGCGCTTTAGCTGCACCGATATCACTTGGTAAAAATAAGCTTTGGCGCTGTAAGTTGCTCATCTCAATCACGTCATCATCGATGAGATGCACCTCACCAAGCCCTGCGCGCACTAGCGTCTCTGATGCTGGGCAACCAAGGCCCCCTGCGCCTATCATTACAATCCGAGCAGACTTCAGACGCAGCTGTGCGTCAATATCCCAGCCTGTTAATAACACTTGCCGAGCATAGCGCAGTAACTCAGCGTCCGTGAGACTCTGGTTATCTGTAGAAGGCGTTTTAGTTGTCATTTTAGTTGTCATTTTAGTTGTCACTTTAGTTGTCACTTTAGTTGTCCTAGGGTCACTCTATCATTACCCCCATAATCCTTAGCGGTTTTTATCGCCTCAAAGCCGTTAGCAGCAAATAACGCTCTAACCGTCTCGCCTTGATCGTAACCATGTTCTATGGCTAATAAGCCACCTTGCTGTAAGTAATTCGGCGCTTGCTCTACGATATGCTCAATATCAGCCAAACCTTTATTAGGCGCACTTAAGGCGCTGATAGGTTCAGCTTTTAACCCTTGTAGATGCTCATCCGCTTCATCGATATAAGGCGGATTGGAGACAATGACCTCAAAGCGCTGAATGGCATCAGAAGGTAGCGCTTCATACCAGCTGCTTTGCATAAATTTGACATTATCTACCTGATTATCAGTGGCGTTTTGCTGAGCGACGCTTAATGCTTCTGCGGATAAGTCAACAGCTATAACTTGCCAGCTTGATCGTGCTAATTCATGAGCCAAACTAATAGCAATACAACCAGAGCCCGTACCTAAATCTAGCAAACGCTTAGAGGCTTTATGATTGGCAATCGGATTATTCTCAATCCATTCCAGCACTTGCTCAACCAATACTTCGGTATCAGGCCGCGGTATCAGGGTATGCGCGTTTACTTTAAAATCAAGTGACCAAAACGCCTGATGTCCCGTTAAATAAGCTAAAGGTATGCCCTGCTGCATCTTTTTAATACCTGCATTAAACTTTGCAGATTCGCTATCGGTTAACTGATAGCGCTCATCGGTCATCAAAAATAGCGACGGCTTATCGATGACATACAGCAGCCAATCGGTAAGCCAAAATTGCGGCACTGCTAAGGTCTCAGCTATAGATGCCGCTTGCTGTTTAATCTGCTTGATTGTCAGATTATCTGTAAACGTTGTCATCAATCACTCTTATTTACGCCCTATTTATGATAAATAACTGCTATTCGCTAGCACGCGGTGGCTCTTTGGTCTGCGTTAAATTAGGGTTGGCTTTGTTTAAATCAAGCCCTTTATCAGCATCGCCATTATTCATACCATCATTACTATCACTGTCATAGTCGTCATTGTCACCAATGATAATATGCTTATCGACGTAATAAATCAGCGCTAAGATAGGAATACCCAGAGCAAAGGTGAACAAAAAGAAGAACGGATAACTGGTGCTATCAACGATAGAGCCTGAATAACCACCTATCACTTTAGGTAATAACGTCATCAACGAGGAGAATATCGAATACTGCACGGCAGTAAAACGAATAGAAGTCAGCGCCGATAAAAACGCAATAAACACCGCGCTGGCAAGACCTGCTGCTAGATTATCCAAAATCACAGCCAGATACATATAAGGCAAACTACCCGGATGATAAGTCAGCAAGATAAACAACAGATTAGTCACACAAGCAAGCACCGCCCCAACCATCATCGCGCGCATAATACGCATTTTTTGTGCCAATAACCCGCCCAAAAAACCACCGCCGATCGCCATGACGACGCCAACTAATTTGACCGCGTTAGCAATATCGACTTTGGAGAACTGCATATCTTGATAAAAGACGTTGGAGATGACGCCTGCGACAATGTCAGAGATACGGTAAAGACCGATTAGCGCTAATAATAACAATGCCTTTTTGCCATAACGACGAAAGAAATCAGCGATAGGCTCGACCCAAGTGACCCGCGCAAACTCTGGCGCTACTAAGTTGGCTTTGACCAAGCCATAGCCGATACCGATAGCTGCGGCTAGACTCACTGCCATACGCACCACTTCGAGCAAAAATCCTGTAAATACGCCTTCCACCTCAGGCAATACCGCGCCTGCATTGGCAAAAACCATCACAAATCCGATTACCGAAATCGCGAATACTAATACCAAACGTGTGTAATCGGACGTCTCACGCTCGACTAATACTTGCTTGCTGACAGGCTCATGAATCACTAAGGTTGTTATCACCCCAATGCCCATGACGCCGGCCATAATCCAATAAGTATTGCGCCACGCCTCATAGCTATACAGCGCCTCGGTTGAGCCAAAATAATCCGCTAGATACAAAGCGCCTGCACCAGCGACAATCATCCCTATGCGGTAGCCTGTGACATACATAGCAGACAGTACCGCCTGCAAGCTTGGCGGCGCTAATTCAATACGATACGCATCAATGACGATGTCTTGAGTCGCTGACGAAAACCCTAATAACACAGCCCCTACTGCCATCAAGAATAGACTACCCTCATTAGCCGGGTTGACACCTGCCATAATACAAATGGCAGTGATAATGAGCAGCTGCGAGACCAATATCCAGCTGCGCCTGCGGCCTAGCATTTTAGTCAATACTGGCAGCGGCACTGCATCAATAAGCGGCGCCCAAATAAACTTAAAGGCATAACCAAGCGCCGCCCAACTGAACATCGTGACGACACTACGGTCAATCCCAGCTTCGCGTAGCCATAAAGAGAGACTGGAGAAGATAAGTAAAATGGGAATGCCCGCCACAAAACCTAAAAACAGCATGATAATGGCACGGCGATCGAGATAAGCTTTTAGACTTTCGCTCAATGACTTTTTTTCAATCGATGGCTTTGGTGTAGAAGGTGGTACAGGTTTGACAGCAGACATAATAAGTTACCAAAACTTGAAACAAAAAAGATTTCGTTACAAAATTGAATTATGGTACTTGAGAACATCATCTATGACTAGAGGTATTTGCAGCTAATTGCTTATGCATGATGCTTTGTGTACCTAACCTATCTCATTGTTAATACACGGTGATATCAACTATCGCTACTGTTTGTATTATCTTTAACTGGCCTAATGATTATCAAGGTTTATTTATGAAAGTTCAGCTACTCTCATAGTTTCGGTAATATATATTCCAAAATAGTATAAATAGATTACTATCTAGTATATACAAGAATAATAACTATGATTTACACTAGCCGCAGATATGGTTTTAAAACTTTGGGGAATAAATTATGGCAATCGACGTAGTCGTCAATCAGCGGCACTTGCAAATTCAGCTGAAACAGCTTGAGACGGTTTGGCATACCGTCATCAATGGCTATAATTTAAGCCAAGCGGCAACCGTACTGCATACCAGTCAATCGAGCTTATCCAAGCACATTGCTGCGCTTGAGAGTCAATTAAAAACAGATGTGTTTATCCGTCAAGGCAAGCGCTTAACCGGCCTTACCGACATGGGCACTGCACTACTGCCGCATATCGAAGCTATCTTTGCTGAGATACGTACGATTGAGAACTTAAGCCTCGATTATAATAATCCCAATACAGGTACGCTCACCATTGCCACCACGCATACGCAGGCGCGTTATGTCTTGCCGCATGTGGTAAAAGCGTTTAAAGAGCGCTTTCCTAAGGTAAATTTGATTCTGCAGCAGGCTGATCCTGAAACTATCGCGCAGATGGTCATTCGCGGACAGGCGGACATCGGTATCGCTACCGAATCTCTACTTCATAATAACTATCTACGCTGCCACCGCTACTATGATTGGACCCATCGCATTATCGTCCCTAAAGATCATGAGCTTGCCGGTCTAGAAACTATCGATCTGCCCACGCTTGCCAGCTATCCTATTGTCACTTATCACGGCGGCTATACGGGTCGCAGCGCTATTGATAAAACTTTTAGCGATGCAGGGCTAGAGCCTGATATTGTTTTAGCGGCTCTTGACGCTGACGTGATCAGTACTTATGTTGGGTTAGGTTTAGGGATTGGGATCATCGCGGAGATGGCCTTTGAGCCTAGTCATTATCATAACCTTACTGCTATACCGGTCGATCACTTTGGCCGCTTTACCAGTTGGATGGCGGTGCGTGATGATGCTGAGGTTCGCCAGTATGGCCGCGCCTTTATGGAGCTGTGTCAGAAACAATTCGATCATAAAGGTGTGGTTTGACAATATCTCTGTCGCACGCAACCTAGTCTTTTAATATTTGTTACCCTCGTTAACACAGCCCTTGATAAACTCATGATCTACCCCATCATGTACAGTATCAAGCGCTCACCCTTTTCATAAGCTGTCTTAAACGATAATAACAAAAGACTGCCTAAAGCTTGTGAGCGCTTATCACTACTCAATAATAGGTGAGATATGACCAACAGCAATACTACTACCATTCCTTTATCATTTTTAGATTTAGCCCCTGTACCGGAAGGTAAAATCATTGCAGAGGGCATCGCCCAGACAGTCGAGACGGCACAAAAGGCCGAAGAAGCCGGTCTTAACCGTTACTGGATGGCAGAGCATCATAATATGCCAGGTATCGCCAGTGCAGCGACCTCAGTCCTACTGTCACATATCGGTAGCCAAACCAAGCGTATCCGTATTGGTGCAGGCGGCGTGATGCTACCAAATCATGCACCGCTCGTTATCGCTGAGCAATTTGGCACATTGCAGGCATTGTACGGAGACCGCGTTGATTTAGGCTTGGGCCGCGCACCGGGGACAGATGGCGCGACGTTTCAGGCACTGCGTCGTCAGATGAAAGACGCTGAGCGTTTCCCGCAAGACGTCCAAGAGCTGATGTACTTTTTGGGCAATGATACAGATGGCAGTCCAGTACAGGCATTCCCCGGTGCCAAATCAGGCATTCCTATCTGGATATTAGGTTCATCTTTATTTGGCGCAACCTTAGCGGCGCACTTAGGGTTACCGTATGTGTTTGCCTCTCATTTTGCTCCGCAAATGCTCGGACAAGCCATTGATACTTACCGTGAGCAGTTCAAGCCGTCTGCCTATTTAGATAAGCCTTATGTCATGCTGGCGGCCAATCTATTACTCGCTGATGATGACGAAACTGCCGAATATCACTTTACCTCAGCACAGCAGAGCTTTGTACGTTTGCGCCGCGGGGAGACAGGTCAGATGCCAAAGCCTACTTACGATATGGATAGTATCTGGAGCCAAGCTGAAAAAATGATGGTAGATAATGCACTTTCCGTCTCATTTATTGGTTCTGTCGAGACAGTCAAGCCAAAGCTGACGGCATTTTTGGCAAGATACCAGCCAGATGAGTTGATTGTAACTGCCAACGTCTATGATCAAGCGGCGCGTCTACGCTCATTTGAGCTCATCTCTCAGTTAAATTTGTTTACTTTACAAGGTGATGCCGCCATTGCATAATAATCAAAAGCACTAATTGGAAACCTGACATGGAAGCTACCCCTGTGATTGCAGCATCATTGTTTATTGGCAGCTCTATATTCTTATATATAGTCGCCTTTATTATCGTTCTGGTATTTTTTGGTTATTTAACCTATCGTGTCAGCCCGAAAGGCAAAGCTCGGCGTGAAGAGCGGCGCAATCGTGATAGACGCCGCTAAATTTAATCTTCACTTTTAGTGTAAATAAAAACCTCCTACTCTAGCGAGAAGGAGGTTTTTATTTACTCTGCTTTATTTACTAAACAAATAGCACACCGTCCTCGGTTTGATGCGCCTTTATATCGACATCATAAACCGCGCTTAATTGCTCGCTATTCATAACCGCATTAGGAGAGCCTTGAGCCACAACTTGTCCATTATGTAATAGCACAACGGCATCGGCATAGCGATGTGCATGAGTCAAGTCATGTAATACGACTAAGATGCTTTTATGTTGACGGCGCGCCAGATCACGCAAATAGGTTAATAAAAAACGCTGATGGCGAATGTCTAAATGGTTGGTTGGCTCATCGAGCATCATAATGTGCGTGTCTTGCATCAGCGCGCGCACGATAGCTAAACGCTGTTTTTCGCCCCCTGATAGAGTCTGTACTCGCGCTGATAGCAAATTACACAGCTCAAAATCCTCAAGCAAGCGTCTAGCCTGACTCACATGCTGAGCCTTTGGTCGTTGATACCAAGCTAGATTAGGGGATACGCCTAGCAGCACATAATCTAATACGGTCAATGGCAACTCAAAACGCTCATGCTGTCCGACCCAAGCGATATGACCATGGCGCATGACCTCATCAATGGGCTGACCATGAACGCTAATCTGTCCATCAGTTTTAAGACCTGATCCGGTATGCTGCCCTAATATAGCATGTAGCAAAGTGCTTTTTCCCGCTCCATTAGGGCCAATAAAAGCCACTAACTTGTGGCTAGGTAGCGTCAGTGAATCGACGCTTAATAGCACTTTAGCGCCATGAGCAATATGAATACCTTGTAAGCGTAGCAGCTCAGTATTATCTTCATGCTTATGATAGTCTATGGTAGTCGTTGTAGCTGCCGTAGCAGTTGAATTGAACATAGAGGGCATCCTTGATAGTTACTTGATTAACGACGGCTACTACGTACAAACAGCCAGATAAAAAACGGTCCGCCTAACAGCGCCAGCACAATGCCAACGGGCACATCTATTGGATAAGCCACATGCCGCGCCATACTGTCAATCACGAGTAGCAGCATCGCGCCCAGCCAGCCCGACCATATCATCAGCCGCATCCGTCCACCGCCAAACAAGATAGCTAGCAAGTTGGGCACCATCATGCCAATAAAGCCAATCACTCCGGCCAAAGATACTGCTGCTCCCGTTAACAAAGCTGAGGCAATAATTACCAGACAGCGGCTCAAGCCAACCTTTATCCCTAAAGATTTTGCAGTTGTTTCACCTAGCATTAACCCATCTAGTTGACGACCCAAAGGCAACAAAATAATGAGTCCTAGCACCATGGAGATAATCGAATAACGTAGCGGTACAAAGCCTGCTTCTGCCATACTACCTGATAGCCAGTTGGTCGCGGACCTAAGTACCATATCATCAGACATAAATAAGATTAGGCTCACCACCGCCGCGCAAAAGGCACTAATGACAAAGCCTAAAATCAGTAGCCCCATCTGACCGCCGCCCAAAAACCTATGACAGCCTAGGATAAACAAACAGACAATCACACTACCCATAAAGGCGGCAAAGGGAATACCAATACCGCTGACCCCAAAAGCAAGCACTAGCACCACGCCCAGTGCCGCACCGCCTGAGGTACCGATAAGACTTGGATCAGCCAGCGGGTTTTCAAATAATGCTTGCAATGCAGCGCCGCTCACCGATAGTGCCATACCAACAAGCAACGCTGTAACCACACGCGGATAGCGCAATTGCCAAATGGTCTCATCTAAGTGCACCGGGCTTGACCACTCACCAAAGCCAATACCCAATCCCAACCAAATCAGCAGCAATGACGCTAGAGCTGCTAAGACATAGTAGACGCTCTGCTTATATTTAGAAGGTATATTCAACGCGCCGACATGAGAGCGACTCTGACTTTTGGAAGTGGCACTGTTTGACATAAGGATATCGTCTGTAGCGTGACAAATGAGGAATTAAACCGATGAATCATGACAGTAGAGGTTTAGAGTGCCCGCTACTTTGCCATATCGTGTAGCGATTTGATGGCCTTTGGAGAGTTTAGGCCGTAGCGTAAAAACTTATCGGCAGGCCAAAACTCAACCTTATTATTTTTGGCAGCATTACTTACGGCAATCTCAGGACGCTTCCTAAACTTACTGACGCCGCCGATGACCTTTTGATTATGATCGGCGATGATAATCACATCAGGCTTGGCAGCCAGCCAGCCTTCACGCGACATAGGTTTGAGTCCTGAGACATTCGCCGCATTAATCCCGCCTGCCCGGCGAATCAGCTCATCCCCCACCGTCCCTTTGCCTGCGACAATGCGCCCATCATAGCTTAAGATATAGCGTTTGCCCGTTTTTGCTAACGGCTGCATGTCCTGAGACCAACGATCTGCAAGTTGTTCAGCTTCACTGCGGTTACCGATATAGATACCCGTCGCTTTGATGCTATTGGCAAAATAATCGACGCCCTCTTTTGGCGCTACGTTAGCGGCTTTGACATTTAAGTCATTGAGGCGCTGATAGACACTAACCGGCTGCACCATATAACTACCAAGTACCAAATCAGGCTTAACTGCCAACACGGACTCTGCGGTAATGTTGCGGTGCATCCCCACTTTTGGCACATCTTTTAAGGCAGGATGGCTATTGGTCGCATCTTTGCCCACCAGCTTGTCGGTCGCACCAAGCGCGACGATGATATCTGCCACATCAGGACTCATAGCGACGATGCGCTCATAAGCTTGTGCCGATAAGGCAGTCAGCGCGCAGATACTGCCAACAAAAAAAGATGATATGAGGCGGGAGCGAGAAAAAGAAGATGATAATTGCGCGAACATAAACGTTCCTTGTAACTGTGAATCATAAAAGAGGAGTCATGAGTGGCTAACAGCCCTTTCATTAAGCAGGCTGCGCCGAATTATTGTGCATGGCAGTATGCTGCGCCTCTGCATTCAGCCCTTGTGAGAATTTAGCCACAATATCAGCAGTGATTTTTTGCCATGCTGCAAGCTCACTAGTGCCTTCCATACGCTGACCAAATACAGTCAAAATACTGCTGCCAAACTGATCGAACCCTTCGATACACGTGACGATACCATCAGCCGTTGGACGCTTGACGCACCACAATTGCGCCAGCTGCTTGTCTTTTAGATGCAAAGTGAAGTTATTGTGACTCTTATCTAAGATGTTGATCCAGTCGCCCATGCGTTTGATGGTTTTTACTGTACCGGTTTGAATTTGTACCAGCCCTGAATTGCCAACAAATATCATAATAGGACACTCGCTATCACGCGCTTGCTCAAAAACAGCACTCATCGCATCAAGGCTGAGCGGATATGCAGACCCTGTAGGCGCTTGACGGTAGCTACTGGCGCGATCAACCTCAAGCTTATTTAAAATGTGATAAAACTGATGGACGTCCGTCATCTTGCGCCATCGACGCTGCAACTTGTCACGGTTATCATCACTCAATTCTTTATACTGCCAAGTCTTGGGTACGGTTGCCTCATCAAGCACCAGCTCGGTTATATCGACCGCTTGCGCATGCCTATCAACTAACTTCTGCCAGCGCGCGATATTATCATCGCTTAATTCGCGTAAAAACACCTTATCGATCGCAGCGCCCTGCTCATCAAAAAACTGAATGCTATAAGAGGGCTTATCACTCTTGCTAAGATCTGTCACGGCGAGCATATGCTGCCAGCGTCCCATAAAAAAGCGCAAATCTAAACCACCAACATTGAGGGCAATGCCCCTTTTTTCGCCAAGTTTTAGATTGTGATATGGTGCGGTTTTTTCATGGACGGCTAAGGCGTTACGTACGATACTCTCAACAGCGCCGAAATTCTCTAGCTGCTCAAGCACTGCTCTGCATTGGCCACCAATATATTGACTATGCGGTGAGGCAAGTAACAGCTCAAACTCACTTACACCCAATACCGCCGCGCCTTCGGTCGGAAATAACATCGGTGTCACCGTTTTTTTATCTTGGTAGGCCTGCCAAAGTACCGAGTCTTTTTGGCCAAGCTGAATGGGGTGAGTCATGGTCGTATCCTCTATTAAGCAAATATAAAAGCGGCGTCTCTATGCTTTTTTAATAAAATGCCGGAGCGCTCACTGACAAAACGCATTATGACCAACTTTTTTTTATTTGTAAATGATAATAATTATTATTTACTCGTTGATAACCAATATCATTTGTATTAATCTATGCTTACTTTGTTACTCAAAACTAAGAATTATGTAACTTATATTTACTCAAACTTCCTTATTCTTACTGTGTACACTTATGCCAACATCTAATACTTTTAAAGCTTCTTACAAGCCTTTGAGTGCCGCTATAACGCTTGTATTAGCTGTCACGATAACGGCAAACACGAAAGCAGCAGATCCTTATCAGCTCAATAGTCTTGCTGATAGCGAGCAAAGCTTGGCAAATAGCGCCATGCCTAGCACCGTACTTGATCCTATTGTGGTAACTGCCACCCGTTCAAACCGAGCTCTTAGCGACGCCCCTGTCAAAGTAGATGTCATTAGCAGCAAGCAAATCGAGGATAATCATGCGCATACCCTAAAAGAGGCGCTAGAATTATTGCCTAACGTTTATCTCAAGCAAGTACATGGCAAGACGGGCTATGAAGTCAGTATGCAGGGTTTTACAGGCGATCAGGTTTTAGTATTGATTGATGGTCTGCCTATCACCGCCAGTACAGGCTCGACAGTCAATCTCAATCAGTATATGACCATGGATATCGAACAAATTGAGGTGGTTCAAGGAGCGGCGTCCGCGCAATTTGGCAGTGCAGCAATGGGCGGAGTGATTAATATTATTACCAAACCTACTAACAAAACCAAAGCTTATGTCAATACCGAGCTTGCCACTAATGGCGATCAAAACCCTTCAGGTGATGATATTGATGCCAATAAACGCTTTATCGCTGCCGGTATAGAAGGAGCACTGGATCCAGCGCAGCGCCTGCAGGCCCGTCTGTCTGCTTCTTATTTAGATGATGATGGCCTAAATACCGATACCGCGCGCTGGCCACGAATCAAAGACGCTAGCGAACAAACGCAGGTAACAGGACGTCTCAGCTATACTCCTGATGATCGTACTATGCTTACGCACTCAAAGCTGTGGGCTGAGGCGAGCCGCTATAGCGAGGACGATACCAGCCGCTTTAATCTCCGCGTGGCGCAAAATATTTTGCCGCAGCAGCGTGAGGAGTCGATTAACAAGGATCGTATCAGCATCGGTGGTAGCACTGATATTCATCTCAATGAAAATACGCAAACCTATCAGTTATCTGCGCAAGCGTTATATGAAGACTATCAAAGCGACTCAGACACCCTATCCAATGAGGTGCTTGCATCAGCGCGAAATACAAACATCACCACCGCGCTAGGTCAGGTGCAGCTTGATTTACCAGCCATCGATTCAGGTGCGCATATGCACTTATTGCAAGTAGGCGGACAGGTGCAGCGCGACACCCTATCTCAAACCAAAAACAGTATCAGCGAGCTTATCAGCGATGAGGTCAGCCGTGATGTGGGCGAGCTATATCTCCAAGATGACTGGCTGATTGGTGCTCATTGGGAGATACTCACGGGCATTCGTTATCAAGATGATCAAGACTTTGGCGATCATGTGGCACCAAAAGTAGCTGTCAAATACAACCGTACGGACGCAAGTGGACGCGATCATATCTTTCGCGCCAGCGTCGGCAGCGGCTACCGTGTGCCCAACTTAAAAGAGCGCTATTACGTCTTTGACCACAGTAATTTGGGCTATAAAGTCATGGGCAACCCTAGCTTACAGCCTGAAACCTCAACGAGCTATCAAGTCGGTTATCAAGGGCAGATTGGTGATGATTTAAACCTATCCATTAACGGCTTTTATAACGATGTGGAGGACTTAATCCAAACTGATAACGAAAACGCCACTATCGAAAATGGCATCCGTATTTTTCAATATACCAATATCGATAGTGCCTACACTTATGGCGGCGATATTGGCATCGATTGGCAAGTGGATGATCGCGCCACCCTACAAGCCACATACGCCTATCTAAAAACCAAAAATGAGAGCGCCAACAGCGAATTAACTTACCGTCCTAATCATAAAGTCATGCTGGCACTCGATTATCAATTGAGTGATACATTGCAGCTTATTCCTAGGTTGAACTACGAGTCTAAGCAGCTGATTGATACTGCCACGCAGTCCTACTCACCATCATGGTGGACGCTTGATAGTCAATTGAACTACAAGATTGATGATAATTTTAGTCTGTATGGCGCGGTGAATAACATCTTTGATACCCAGCGTGATGTACGCGATACCAGTGATTATCGCCCGATTGACAACCGTGAGTGGCTAATTGGCGCACGTTTTAACTGGCAATAAGCTGGATCACAAAATTTTTAACCCTTACTTTCCTCGTTTTACTTAATATCACCGTTTTATTCAACAGGAGCTTTTTATGTCATCTTATTTACGCCTGACCAAAACATCTGCCTTAGGCGCACTCAGTGCCGCCATATTAGTTGCGCTAACCGGCTGCGGTAGTGATAGCGATAACAGTAGTAGTGGCGGTTCAACTACGGCACCACCCACGGCTACGGCGAGCTTTAGTCAAAGCGCTGAATGGACAATCAGTGGCGCGAGTCTCAACCCTAATGTGCAGACTTGTTTTGATTTTGACAGTGATAGCGAGGTGGACTGTAGTAGCGCCACGTGGGACGTTAAATTTGATAATCAACAACGCGGGGTCAGTCTTTGGTCAAACAGTGGCAGCTCAGGCGACGGTGATGGCGGCGTGTTTGGATTGATGGATTGGTCAGAGCTAAGCGCTTATAACAACGGTATGCAAGACCCAAAAACCGGTAGTGACATCACGCACCATTATAACGAAGATAACAGCGGCGGTATTTTTGATAGTCACTCATGGTACGCTTATAATATTGCAGAAAATCATAAGCTATATCCTAATAACCGCGTGTACCTTATCACAACAGACCATACCGATCCGGCCACTGCCAGCAGTGTGCAGCAGCCCATTTATGCCATGCAGATTATCAACTACTACGATGAAGCTGGAGTATCTGGCCACCCAACCGTGCGCTGGATTGATACCGCAATGCCGCGCGCCGATCAAGTCAAAACCAAGACCATTAACGCCACTAGCAACACGGAGTGGACTTATCTGAATCTAAAAACGGGTAACATCGTTGATGATGCTACAAAACAGTGGCAGGTGGCATTTAGGCGTAACAGTGTCAAACTCAATGGCGGCGCGTCCGGTACCGGTAAGGTCGGTGGTTTTGTCGCTAATACTCCAGACGGCTACTATGATGATAAAGACGAGCCTATCAAAGCTAAGTTCATGACTGACAATAAAGAGCAAAGCCTTGCCAATCTATTGAATGTCACAGACTTTGATACGCCAAAATCAGCAGGCAGCTGGATGGTGGATAGCGACAGCTCAGATCTAAACCCGGGCTACACCGGCACTTATCCAAACCTCGATTTTGGCTGGTACACTTATAATGGCATGACTCATCAACTCAGTGCAAAACCTGATGACAAAGCTCAAGGCGCGCTGATCCGCTCAAACAGTGGTGATAGTTATGCGCGCATGCGTCTGACACAGATTAATTATCCTGATGCTACCACCACCAAAGCCACCTCTTGGGTATTTAAATTTGATGTCCAGCCTGCTGAATAAATAAGATAAGTCATCAGGTTTATTAAAAATACAACTTCATATCAGCAAAACACCAGCCATAGTTATTATGGCTGGTGTTTATTGTTCAGGACAGTAGAACTTTAAGTTAAAATCTTAAGCTAATGAGTAGCCTCTTTGGCTATTTATGATCAGGCTTTTTGACCCATCTCCCATCGTCGTTTTTATGATAGACGTTTTCAACCGCCGCCCACGCGGTAGCAAACTGACGCGACTCATCTTCATATTGCTCGCTTGCACTATTAAACGCCGCTTGAAAAATCTCTTGGGCATGCTTAGGTAAATTGTCTTTTACATTATCAGGCAGATCAGATAGTTTATCGTATGGCATGGCAGACTCCTTTACTTATATTATTTTTTTATTATAAAAAAAAGACGCTGCAAAACGCCATATGTCTTTGGTTAACACGGTTAAAGTTAGTGACAATACCTCAGCACCTCTTATCTTTAAATACACTAAGCCTAAGCTCACCTCACTTTTTACATCAATACTAGTTACATCAATACTAGTTACATCAATCCTAAAGCACGCAATACCGCCGCGCCTAGCGCCATACCAAATAGACTCACCACCGTGGTAAACGCCAAAATATTGGCAGCTAAAATGTCATTACCGCCCATCGCTTTGACCATCACATAGCTTGCCGCTGCCGTTGGCGATGCGACCATCAAGAACAGCACCCCCATATGCACGCCCGTTAAACCAAATGCCAAACCGATAGCGATAGCCAGTAGCGGCGCAATCACAATACGGCCTATACTCGCTTGCATCGATAAGCCTGACAGACTGAGCATCGCTTTTAGGTTGATACTTGCGCCCGCACAAAGTAGAGCGAGAGGCAGCGCCACTGCTGCGAGTAAATCACCAGTATGATGAATGACTGAGGGCACAGGCGGCAGTGGTAATGCTTTATAAGTAAAAGCCGCCAGTAGCGCTAAGATAAGCGGATTGGTAAATACCTTTTTTATTACCATTAGGCTACGGCTTAGACGGGTATCATCTAAGCTTTTAGACACTCGGCTAAGCGTAATCACCGCTAGGATATTAAAGAGAATAGTGACGATGCCCATATAGACCGCGCCGATACTGAGGCCGATATCACCATAAGCGTTGGCGACGGTAGCAAGACCGATAATCGCCATGTTGCTGCGAAAGATACCTTGGACAAACACCCCTTGATCAGCGCTATTGGCTATAAAGCGCTTAGCGTAAATCTCGCTACCAAGAAACAAAATAAAGGTGACGACAACGCCTGCCGTTATTAAGGTGATTTGCTTAGCATAGTCAACCTCGCTATCGACCACACTAAAAAACAATAAAGCTGGCAGACAGTAATTAAAAACAAAATAAGAGGCTTGATCGATAAACGCTTGGCTCACTTGTCCGCGTTTTTTCATGAAAAAACCCAACCCCATCAAAAAGAGGTTGGGCAGTACGATAGTAATAGCAAAAATAACCGCAGCGATCATAAGTGACTCACGTCATTAAAACGTTAACTCATGTTTTAGATAAAACCTGTCTACAGCCTCATCAATAGTATAAAACTTACGACTCCAGTGCCGACTTGGCTTTTTTCTGCTTTTTGACTGTCATCGCTAGCAGTTGAATCGCAGCAGGGGTAACCCCGCTGATACGGCCCGCTTGTGCGAGCGTAGCTGGACGTACTTTACTGAGTTTTTGTACAATTTCATTCGACAGACCAGAGACGATACTATAGTCAAAATCGAGTGGTAGTACGGTATTCTCCAAACGCTTCATTTGCTCAATATCATCGCGCTGACGATCGATATAGCCGGCATACTTGACTGAAATCTCAATCTGTTCACCCACTTGGTTATCGACTTTGGAATCAGTAATCGCAGCGATATCGGCAAAGTTAATCTGCGGACGCTTGAGCAAATCATAAGCGGTCGCTTCTTTTGATAGCACCTCACCCGTTTGCGCGGCGACTTGCTTACCTAAGTCATTGACTGGCGTCGCCCACATGTCTTTGAGACGCGCGGACTCACTAGCTATCGATTCCATCTTTTGCTCATAAGCTTGCCAGCGGCTATCATCAACGAGACCTAATTTGCGACCGGTCTCAGTCAAGCGCTGATCAGCGTTATCCTCACGTAGCAGCAGACGATACTCAGCACGACTAGTAAACATTCGATACGGCTCAGTGGTGCCATGAGTGATGAGATCATCGACGAGCACACCTAGATACGCCTCGTCACGGCGCGGCGTCCACGTGTCATACTCGCTATTATTCGTGGTCTCTAGTGCAGCATTAGTACCTGCTAATAAGCCTTGCACCCCTGCCTCTTCGTAGCCTGTCGTGCCATTGATCTGACCGGCAAAATAAAGCCCATCAATCGACTTAGTTTCAAGCGTTGGTTTGAGGTTTTGCGGATCAAAATAATCATACTCAATGGCATAGCCAGGGCGGGTAATATGTGCGTTCTCAAGGCCTTTCATACTATGGATAAACTCTAACTGCACATCGAAAGGCAAGCTGGTGGAGATACCATTAGGATAAAGCTCATGAGTAGTGAGACCTTCAGGCTCAATAAAGATTTGATGACTGTCTTTATCAGCGAAGCGGTGGATCTTGTCCTCAATCGACGGACAGTAACGTGGGCCCACGCCTTCAATCTTACCTGAGAACATCGGCGAGCGATCTAGACTCTCACGAATGATGTCATGAGTACGCGCATTAGTATGAGTAATATAACAATTGACTTGCTCAGGATGCATATCGACATTACCCATATAGCTCATCACTGGCAATGGCGTATCACCAGGCTGTACGGTCATAACGCTAAAGTCCACCGTGCGCGCATCGATACGCGCAGGCGTGCCTGTCTTCAAGCGGCCGACAGGTAGCTTTAGCTCGCGCAGACGATCAGCAAGCTTAATTGAGGGCTGATCTCCCGCGCGTCCGCCTTTAGAATTCTCAAGGCCGATATGTATGACGCCGCCTAAAAAAGTCCCTGAAGTCAAAATAACCGTCTGGGTTTTAAAAATAATACCGGTCGAGGTGACAACAGCAGTCGCGCGACCATTCTCGACTAAGATATCATCTGCACCTTGCTGAAACAGATCAAGATTAGGCTGATTCTCAAGCGTATGACGAATAGCCGCTTTATAAAGAATACGATCCGCTTGCGCGCGCGTGGCCCGTACTGCTGCGCCCTTACGACTGTTTAGCACCCGAAACTGAATGCCCGCCTTGTCAGTCGCCAAAGCCATAGCACCGCCTAACGCATCAATCTCACGCACTAAGTGCGATTTTCCGATACCGCCGATAGCAGGGTTACAGCTCATCTGGCCTAAGGTCTCGATATTGTGCGTCAATAGCAAGGTCTGCGCACCCATACGCGCTGCTGCTAGAGCGGCTTCGGTCCCCGCATGACCGCCGCCGATGACGACTACGTCGTAATATTTTGGGTATTGCATTTGTGCCTCGCTTGATAGATATCGACCCAAAAATAAGGACATCAACATCTATCGTATTCAGTGATTTAAAAAATGGCTAGAGAGTTGACATTGGTGCTTATTATAACAATTTTTTGCCGTTATTAGTGAGCTGCATTAATCAAACTTTATATTTTTGCCCTCGCTTAGCGGTACAATTTGATCGGAATGACCACTGACCAGCGTATGCTGACTGCCATGACCTTCTGGGTTAATTTGCAAATAAGCATTCATCTGTCCAATCGCTTCGCCATCATCGCTAGCTAGTATTTGCTCTTTGATGAGCTCAACAGGCGGTAGTGGCAGGTTCTTCAATAAGGCCAAACGCTGCTCATTATCGCCTTTATTGACGACAATCTCGATAAGCTGACGAGCATCAACGGGCAGATCTGGCGTATTCTGTGCCAAAAGCGCTAGATGATAAGCCCCCGCAGCATCTTGATCAGCAAAGATACGCTGCTCGATTGCGGTATAAGTACCTTCTGTCGCGCCGCCAGCGACGCTGAGCTGATGAATACATCTAAGCGCTGAGAAGTCCTCATTGTTGGCCATCTCGATAATGCGCGTTGATTCATTCTTAAGATGCTCGCGACGTTTTTCTAAAGCGGCATCTTCATAGGCTTGCGTATTGGTTTGATTGGTCATAATACCCTCTTATTGTTTATTTCATTATGCAGCCGTATATGGGGATAAATACGCCGAAAACAACAAAGCCTGAGTCAGCAGCTATTGGCTGACTCAGGCTTTAACTAAGGTTAATTATTATTTCGAGTATTTACTCAAAGCTTATATGGGATCCATACAGCCTTGTCTATAAATTAAGCGGCAGGGCTATTAGCTTCGACTAGTGGCTTCAATTCGCCTGATTGATACATTTGTAGAATGATATCTGAGCCGCCCATCAGCTCGCCATCAATCCATAATTGCGGGAAAGTAGGCCAATTCGCTACTTTTGGCAAGGTCGCGCGAATCTCAGGGTTCTCTAAGATATTAACAAAAGCAAACGGACGGCCGATTTGCGTTAATACTTCAATAGAACGCGCGGAAAATCCACACTGCGGAAACTGCGGCGTGCCTTTCATATAAATGAGTACTTTATTGTCACGAATTTGATCGCGAATCAATTGTTCGACATCATTAGCAGCGGTATTTGGGGTTTGCTCGCTCATAAAAGCTCCTATCCTATTAGTAGAGTGATTAAAATAGCAGGGTTATTAAAAATTTTGCTTAGCGTTATGTGCTACATGGGGTAGAGATAACTTTATTGCAAGCCATTTTGAGGACTTATTCTAAATCTTTAACAATGGCTTATTAAGGGTCACTATCAAAGCCACTAACGATTAGGACTTATCAGCCAATAAAAGGACGACAGCACTTGCCATAATGCCCTCTTGACGACCGGCGAATCCTAGCTTTTCAGTAGTCGTGGCTTTGACACTGATGTTACTGACATCAGTTTGCAAATCGCTGGCAATATTGTCACGCATCGCCTGATTATGGGGAGCAAGCTTAGGGCGCTCACACATCACGGTAATATCAGCATTACCAATCTTGTAGCCGGCGTCGACTATTTTGCTATAGACATAACGTAGCAGCACTCTTGAATCAAGGCCAGCATGCGCGCTATCAGTATCGGGAAAATGCTGACCGATATCACCGAGCGCCAGAGCGCCAAGCAGAGCATCCGCAAGTGCGTGCAGTACTACATCGCCGTCTGAGTGCGCAAGCAAGCTATGGGTGTGCTCAATCGGCACGCCAGCTAATATGACATACTGTTGCTGTTCACCATTGTTATGAAAAGCATGAACGTCAATACCTTGACCAATTTTTATCATTGTTCATCCAAAATTTTATTCAACATAAGCGAAACTTTTATGACAGCATCTAAGCTATTTTTAAAACTAGAAATTAGCTTGATAAGCATTGATTTTTAATTCAATGCTATAATATAGCGCCTATGTTATCACAAATTGTTGAGCGCTCCGTTATGCCAGTTACATCAGCCACGCAAAATTTATCCAGTCAAGCTACTACGATCACTCACCATCGTCCTCTAAACTTAGCCGACATCGATAGCCCAAACACGAAGCGGGTCATCGTTGGTATGTCAGGCGGTGTCGACTCTTCGGTATCAGCCGTACTTCTGCAGCAAGCAGGCTTTATCGTCGAAGGTCTGTTTATGAAAAACTGGGAAGAAGATGACGGCACCGAATACTGCACAGCTATGGACGATCTTGCAGATGCGCAAGCGGTCTGTGACAAAATCGGTATCAAATTGCACACTGCCAACTTTGCGATGGAATACTGGGATCGCGTGTTCGAACATTTTTTAGCTGAATATAAAGCCGGACGTACACCTAACCCCGATATTTTGTGCAATAAAGAGATCAAATTTAAAGCATTTCTAGACTATGCCTCTGATCCAAAATTTGGTCTTGGCGCTGATTATATCGCTACCGGTCATTACACGCGCCGCAGCGTAAATTATAAAAATAGCGCGGGTATGGAGGTAGCGCAGCTATTGCGCGGCCTTGATAATAATAAAGACCAAAGCTACTTTTTGCATGCGGTGGGCGGCGACAAAATCGCCAAAACCTTATTTCCAGTTGGTGAGTTAGAGAAGCCTGAAGTACGCCGCATCGCAGAAGAGCATGATTTAGTGACCGCGAAGAAAAAAGACTCAACCGGTATTTGCTTCATTGGTGAGCGCCGTTTTAAAGACTTTTTACAACAGTACTTGCCTGCTCAAAAAGGCGATATCATCACTGACGATGGACATGTTATCGGTCAGCATGATGGGCTAATGTACTACACCTTAGGTCAGCGCGGCGGTATCGGTATCGGCGGTGTAAAAGATCGTCCTGAGGAGCCTTGGTTTGTCCTTGCTAAAGATTTAGAGAAAAACCAGCTAATCGTTGGTCAAGGTCACGAGCATCCTATGCTGATGAGCAATGAGCTGCAAGCGTACAAACTCGACTGGGTCGATGGTCTTGCGCCAAAAGATAGCTTTAGCGCTGAGGGCTTACGCTGCATGGCAAAAACGCGTTATCGCCAGCCAGATCAGGCCTGCCGTGTGTTTGCGACAAATACTGACGGTAGCGAGGTGCGCGTGGTCTTTGATGAGCCGCAGCGCGCAGTGACGCCGGGTCAGTCTGCGGTGTTTTATATCGATGAGATGTGTTTGGGCGGCGGCGTGATTGCATCGATTGATGCGCCTTGCGGTTTTTAGATAGCATTTAATTTTTGACAAGCGGCAGTAGCAACCGTTACTGCTCCGCTTGTCATGTCGTCCGTTCGCGTTTGGATTATGATCCTCAATCGTTTTTGACTCCTCTCTCTATTCAATTTCTCCCAAATCTATTGACGTTGATATCTGTCTTTGACGTACTATTAATTCGTGGAAAATATCGCTGACACTCCCTTTTTTGCATCAGTTTTTGCTATAATTGCGCCACCAAAATTTACTGCTGTCGTAAGCAGTCATTCACTTTCTGTTCACTCAAAGGCGATACCATGACCCCACTTACCGCTCTCTCCCCAATCGATGGCCGTTATGCTTCAAAAGCTGACAGCTTACGTCCTTATCTTTCTGAGTTTGGTCTTATTAAAGCGCGTGTCACCGTTGAGATCCGCTGGTTGCAGTCGTTAGCAAATAATGATGCCATCGGTGAATTATCAGCATTTGATGCAGATACCAATGCCTTTTTGGATAGTATCGTTGATGATTTTAGTGAAAGTGACGCGCAGGTGATTAAAGATATTGAGGCGACAACTAATCACGACGTCAAAGCGGTTGAGTACTTTATCAAAGATAAGTTTCGCGGCAATCAGCAGTTAGAGGACAGCCTAGAGTTCATCCATTTTGCTTGTACCAGTGAAGATATTAACAATTTGTCTTATGCGCTTATGCTCAAAGACAGCCGCGAGCTTGTGGTTGCTAAAATGCAGCAAGTGACCGATAGCATCGTTGACTTGGCGATTACTCACGCTGATCAGCCCATGCTGTCACGCACGCACGGTCAAACTGCTAGCCCAACGACGCTAGGTAAAGAGATGGCCAATGTCGCTTATCGCTTAGCTCGTCAAATTAAGCAAATCGGTCAGGTTGAGCTACTCGGTAAAATCAATGGCGCAGTCGGTAACTACAATGCTCACCTATCAGCCTATCCAGAAGTCAACTGGCAAAGTCATGCTGAGCAGTTTATCAATCAAAGCTTAGAGCTGACTTTTAATCCTTATACGACTCAAATTGAGCCACATGATTATATCGCTGAATTGTTTGATGTGGTCAAACGTTTTAATACTATATTAATCGATTTTAACCGTGACATTTGGCAATATATTAGCTTAGGCTATTTTAAGCAGCGCCTAAAAGACGGCGAAGTCGGTTCATCTACCATGCCGCACAAGGTCAACCCGATTGACTTTGAAAACTCCGAAGGTAACTTGGGCGTGGCCAATGCCATGCTAGCGCACTTAGGGGAAAAGCTGCCTATCTCGCGTATGCAGCGTGATTTGTCAGATTCTACAGTACTGCGTAATATTGGTGTCGGCCTGGCGCAAAGTATGATTGCTTATGATGCGTGCCTAAAAGGTGTAGGCAAATTAGAGGTCAATCCTCAGCGTTTAAATGATGACTTGGAGCAAGCGCAAGAGGTACTTGCCGAGCCGATCCAAACGGTCATGCGCCGTTACCGTGTCGAAAACCCATACGAGAAGCTCAAAGCCTTGACTCGCGGTAATGCCATGACTCGTGAAGCCATGCTCACCTTTGTAGAGAGCGATGAGTTGGCTGCTGTCTCAGATAGCGACAAAGCAAGCCTGCGCGAGCTGACGCCAGCTACTTATACGGGTAACGCTGCTGAGCAAGCACGCGCTATTCAAGACTGGATAGCAAAGCTTTAAAGTTTGCTAAGGTGAATTGAATACCTTAAAGCAATAGAGATAAGGCACAATTGCCTCATCTCTATTTGTTCAAACTGGCTATACATTCGCCTAAGTCTATACAAAATAACAACCTTACTTTGCATGCTATGATGATCTTAAAAACTCATAGGTGATAAGTAAGGTTTTATTTTTTATCCTTTTTATCATCATCGTCATCACTGTCGCCTGGTATGATAGCCTTGCCGACCGCGACCGTGCCTTTGACCACGCCTTTGGTGGTTTTATAGGCAACTTTGGCAGGTACAGTGACAACTTTGTGGACACAAGCTTGTAGGACAAAGATACTTGCGATGATGACGATGAAATGCAACTTTTTCATAAACTTCCTATAATTTTAAGATAAGCCGATAGTCTTTGTATTAAGCTATCGAAAAGTCATCATAAACGATTAAAACTCTCCTATAAAGTCATCCTGACTATTAATTTTTCCTAATTTTTATATGGATTTACCAATGAGCGCTATACCCCTTTGTTTACCTGATAATATGACCCCTGAGCAATTCTTAAACGAGTATTGGCAAAAAAAGCCATTGCTGATCAAGCAAGGTCTGCCGCAACTAATCGGTATGTTTGAGCCAGAAGATATGCTCGGCCTAGCGCTTGAAGAAGAGGCCTCTGCCCGCCTGCTCACTCAAGCGGCAACTAAGCCAGTCGATGAGCCGCAGTGGCAACTCAAAAAAAGCCCCTTAAGCGAAACCGACTTTGACAACCTGCCAGCGCAGTGGACAGTCCTTGTGCAAAACCTTGAGCAATGGTCACCTGAGCTTGGGCAATTGTGGCAAGCGTTTGACTATATTCCGCAGTGGCAGCGTGATGACATTATGGTCTCTTACGCGCCTAAAGGCGGCTCGGTCGGCAAGCACTATGATGACTATGATGTGTTTTTGGCGCAAGGCTATGGCTCTCGCCGTTGGCAGCTCGGCAAGTTTTGTGATACAGATACCGAGTTTGTCGCAGATGAGCCGATTCGGGTATTTGACGATATGGGTCAGATTATCTTTGATGAGATACTAGAAGCGGGTGACGTGCTTTATGTGCCGCCCAAACTCTCGCATTTCGGCGTGGCGCAAGATGATTGTCTGACGTTTTCTTTTGGCTGCCGTCGTCCAAATTTGATGCAAATTATCGATGGCTTGGCTGATATCGCCACTAATGATAGCGATTTGTTTATTCCGCTGCTATTGCCGCAAGCACTACAGGCATCTGGCGCATTGCAATCAGAGAGTATCAGTGCGATCAAAGAGCAGCTCTTGCACATGCTACAGTCTGAGCGTGGTGACGATATCATTCGTCAGGCAGTATCTGAGGTCGTCAGCAAGCGTCAATATGACGCGCTCGTACCTGAGGAGACTCTAACGACCGATGAGCTCATGCAAGCCATAACGGAAGGCGCGACCTTGCAAGCAGATTACAGCAATCGGCTGCTCTATCATAAACATGCCGGTGAACTCATCCTGTACGCTAATGGTCAACGCCTAGATGGTCTAGATACTATTGCCAAACAGACATTGCAGCGCTTGGCAGATGGTGAAGCTTTGCAGGCGGATGATGTTGCAGACATCGATCCCGACGACTTAATGGAGTGGCTGGAGAACGGCTGGGTGTGGGTGAATATTGCTGATGATTTTTAACCTGCCTGGTTATAGCTACTATTGGCTAAAAGACTGCAGCACTTATTAAATGAGCTCTATTCAAAGAGGTACTGTCTCAGCAGTGTCGGCAGTGTAGAGAGAAATGTTACACTCAGTCACGAAAGTTATGCAGTTATACCGTGTACATATCTTATTGCTTGAACCATACTATTTTGGATACTATAAATAAATATGGAACAACACTAACTAGGAGTACTTTATGTCAAATCGTGATAAAACTGATGCAACAACCAAGATGGCACCTAACGATATTAATCAAGATGGCCTATCTGAAAAGGATCAACAACGTACTGACGATTCAGCTCTCGATATGATGCAAGGTATGCACGAGCATGAAGATCATGAAGATGAGAATGAATAAAACAGTTAAAAATTTAGCTTTTTATAGGTACTGATTATAGCTACTAAACTTACATAGCTTATAAAATTGCTAATAGACTATAAAATTAAAAAGCGCTTATCATATTGATAGGCGCTTTTTAGTGAGTAGATGGTATGCTCTGTATGAAAGCGAGACAAATTTTACAAAGCAGGAGGACGTCTCTCAGGTAGCTGATCCAAGGATTGGTTATATATAAATGCTGCTGCTAAGACGATAACAATAGGAACGATAAAGGCGGCATAATCAACTCTAGCAAATAAAAAAGCCCCGACTACCCCGCCGCCACAAAAGCAGTACCAAATAATGGCCTGAAAGCCTAAAGTGGGCTTACTAATAGCGCGTCCTGCCAGCCAATTACCGATAGCCGCGCCCATATCTGAGGTCAGTCCCGTCAGATGCGTGGTACGAATCACCGCGCCGCTATAAGTCGCTACCATGGCATTTTGTAATCCGCAAGCCATTGCCGCAGTGAGCTGACCTAGATAGGCATGCTGCTGATAGAGCCAGTAGCTCGCTATTAACAGGAGTGCTTCTAAATATAGCGCGCGTCCGTAACGCCGGCCTAATTTTAAAGAGTTTTGTCCGATGATAAAGCCGCTTAACACCGCGCCTATCAAAAAAGCGATTAAAGAAGCGCCAATGAATAAGACACTAGGACCATCAAAATGCGCGATGGCCGCCGAGAATAAACTTACATTACCCGTCACATGCGACACGGATAAATTGGTAAAACCCATAAGCGCCACACTGTTGACGCTGCCAGCACTGAACGCTAGCACCGCCCCGCCCCAGAGTATCCATTTCGGTAGTTTAGTTATCATAGCTCTCGCCTACGCGCTGATTCAAAACAGCTCATCATACACTAAAACACTGCCCATAAAAAAAGGCAGCCTATTCGCTGCCTTAATATAAGATAACCAGCACTATAATAGCTTTTTGGGGCTAGCTATTTAGGACGACACTCTAGCGCTAAGAGTAATGAACCAGCAGTAATCTACGTTATTTATCCGCTTCATCTAGCATCATCAGCTGCTCGCTGATTGCGACGGTGTTGAAACCTGCATCCACGAACATAATCTCGCCAGTGATACCCGATGCCCAAGGAGACAGTAAAAATAACGCAGCATTACCAACCTCCATCTGATTGATATTGCGCTGTAGAGGTGCGATTTTTTCGCTGATATCGAGCATCTTACGAAAAGACTTGATGCCACTAGCAGCAAGTGTACGGATAGGCCCTGCTGAGATAGCATTGACCCGAATACCCTCAGCGCCCATCGATGTTGCTAGATAGCGCACGCTCGCCTCTAAGCTGGCTTTTGCCATGCCCATGACATTGTAATTGGGTAGTACTGAGATGCTGCCTTCATAAGTTAGCGTCAACATGGAACCGTGACGCATCGCTAATAATTCGCGGGCGGCCTTAGCTAAAGCCACAAAGCTATAGCTTGAGATATCATGAGCGATTTGGCTGCCCTCGCGGGTGGTAGCGCTAACAAAATCGCCATCTAATTGCTCCATAGGGGCAAAGCCAATAGCATGCACCACCCCATCGATACCATCGCCCCAATGGTTTGTCACTTGCTCAAAGCAAGCAGCGATAGAGTCGTCAGAGGCGACATCGCATTCAAGGACTAAATCTGCTTCAAACTTCTCAGCAGCCATATCGACGCGTTTTTTGATTTTGTCATTAGGGTAAGTCAGAATTAATGAAGCACCTTCGCGGTGTAGTGCCTCAGCGATAGCCCAAGCAATAGAGAGTTTGCTGGCGATACCAGTAACGACAAAACGTTGGCCTTGAAGTAACATAATAGGTCCTTATAAAGCAGTTATAATTATCTAAATCTACGGGTTCTCATTATACACGAATCAATTTAAGTAAACAGTCGTAAACTTAAATACTGCTAGCGCAATCGACAGCGGTATGAAGTTGCGCTGATTTCAAGTATAATCACAACCCTTCCAAGCTTGCACTTTCTTCATAAATCCTCAGCCGCCCAACATAAACTGTCTTGGGCGCGAGAGGCTTTAGCGTTAAGCGATACCCACATTTTGGATGGCTGTCAAAATTATGAGTAATGACTCAACTCTAGCATCAAACTATCAAGAAACCATCGAATCTTATCGTCAACTGATAGAGTCGACTGGTGAAGACCTAGAACGTCCAGGCTTACAAGATACGCCTATGCGGGCAGCAAAGGCTTTTGCTCACCTGACCCAAGGCTATCATCAAAATTTAGCCGATGTCGTCAACGATGCGGTATTTCCATCGAGTAACCGGGAGCTGGTGTTGGTTCAGAATATAGAGTTTTATTCTCTATGTGAGCACCATATGCTGCCTTTTCATGGCCTTGCGCATATCGGCTATCTGCCTAACGGACAAGTGTTAGGGTTATCAAAGTTTGCGCGGATTGTAGATGTGTTTGCGCGTCGCCTGCAAATTCAAGAAAACCTCAGCGAGCAAGTGGCACAGGCTATTATGGATGTGACTGGCTGCCGCGGGGTGGCAGTGGTTATGGATGCCTCACACATGTGTATGATGATGCGCGGTGTCAATAAGCAGCACTCTACGACTCGTAGCACGGCTATGCTTGGCGAATATGTACATGATAACCAAGCACGTAATGAGTTTTTAAATGCGCTACCAGCGCGCAAGACAGCGTTTTAATTTGACTCTTCTTAATTTGTATTAAAAAAAAGGACGCTTAATTGCGTCCTTTTTCATATTAGATACCTCACACTAAACATCAAAGCTCAGCTTAGCTCGTTTTTACGTCATCAATCCACTGACCATAGCCTTCTGCTTCCATATCCGCTAAAGGAATAAAGCGCATCGCCGCTGAGTTCATACAATAGCGCTTGCCCGTTGGCGCAGGACCGTCATTAAAGACATGGCCGACGTGTGAATCTGCATAGCGACTACGAATCTCGGTACGAGTTGAGAAAAACCCTTTGTCTTCTTTTTCAACGACCATCTCTGGGCTCAGTGGCCGCGTAAAGCTTGGCCAACCAGTCCCAGACTTATACTGATCGCGAGAAGAATATAGCGGCTCACCTGAAACCACATCAACGTATAATCCGGGCTCTTTATTATCCCAATACTCATTATTAAAAGCGCGCTCAGTACCGTCCTCTTGCGTGACTTTATACTGTATGTCACTTAAAGACTGCTTGAGCTCTTCCTTGCTAGGCTTAACAAATGACGCAGGATTAAAGCCTGAGTTTGCAGTTGTCGTTGAGCTCATTGTCTGGGTATTATTTATAGTAACTTCGCTATCTTTGGGCTTAAACTGACTAAAATCTAGCTCATAGTCCTTGCCATAGACGCTCTCGATAAACTGATAGCGACCTGAATTAAAGGTATAAGCCTTATAACGTAGTGGATTTTTCTTATAGTAGTCCTGATGATACTCTTCAGCAGGATAAAAAGTACTCGCCGGTACAATCTCTATCACTACTGGCTTATCGTACACACCGGAGGCTTGCAGATCTTTTTTAGCCGCTTCTGCTATTTGTTTCTCTTTTTGGTTATGATAAAAAATAGCCGGACGATACTGCGTGCCTCTATCGACAAACTGACCTTGATCGTCAGTAGGGTCAGCGATACGCCATAAGGCTTGTACGATACCATTGTAGGTTATCTTAGTAGGGTCATAATAGACCTGAGCAGCTTCAGTATGCCCTGTACCTCCCGCTGATACCGCATTATAGGTTGGGTTATCAGTCTGTCCACCACTATAGCCTGAGACAACTTCTACGACGCCAGGGATCTTTTCATAACCAGCCTCTACGCACCAAAAACAACCACCCGCTACCGTCGCTACTGCTAGATTGGGATCTGTAGGGGCATAAGGATTGTCAGCATTAGGGTTTTTTATACTAGTGCTGTTTTCTGTGGAGGCGCAGCCTGCTAACAGAGCGCTACTGGCTAACACCGCCATACTCATAACTTTAATTTGACGTTGAAAACTCATAAAACGCTCCTAACCGTTTTGTTTGCTACCTTCTTTGAATACTATAGCCTTATTACACTATAGTAACGCTCAAGCATGACAAAAATACTTTATTCTTGTTATATATTTATTATTTATAGTTTCTACATAGTCAACGACTTCGATTCACATCTATTAAATGACTGAAAAGCGTTAGCTTTCAATAGAAAAAGAGCCTATTACCTTACGGTGATAGACTCTAGTTATACTAATAACCAATAGTTTTAAATAATATCGACCATAAGGTCAGTTAAGCGCTTTTTTTATCTTGAGTATCATTATTGGGTCGATCTTCACTCGCGGTTTGAATTTTTTGTAAGATCTTCTTGATACCCGCCGGTGGCATATAAGTGGGTACTGCATAAGTATCGCTGACTTCTTTGGCAGCAGCTTTGGCAATATCGTCATAATCTGTCTTTTTCATACCTTTAACGGTAGGATCAATGCCGACAGTTTTGATAAGTTCACGGACTTGCTCGATAAAGTAATTGGCCAGCTCTTTATCGGTTTTAGTCGCTTGAGCGCTTTCAACGATGCCTGTTTTTCTAGCGAGTTTCGCCAATCTTTTCTCTGATCCTTTACGGTTGACTTCTAACACATAAGGCAAAACGATTGCGTTAGCGCGGCCGTGAGGGATACTGTAATGCGCGCCCAATTGGTGAGCGATCGCATGCACATAACCTAAACCAGCTTTATTAAAGGCGATACCGCCATAATGTGCAGCTATCCCCATCTCTTCGCGAGCCTGCAGGTCTTCCCCATTTTCATAGGCGATTGGCAGATACTGCATCACCGCTTTGGTGGCAGAAGCGGCATAATAGTCGGTCTCAACGCTAGCATTAGCGCTCATCCACGCCTCTAAGGCATGAGTCAAAACGTCAATACCAGTATCCGCAGTAATATGCTTAGGCATCCCTTTCATAATCACAGGATCGATAGCGGCGGCTAATGGAATCATTTTAGGATCGATTGATAGCGCTTTTTGATGCGTGTCGTTGTCCGATACTACTGCGCCAAGCGTCGCTTCTGAACCGGTACCGGCAGTCGTTGGAATACAGTACAGCGGCACTCCTTTCTTTCTTGCCTTAAGGATACCGATAAGCTTTTGCGGCTTACAGTTATTGCCTTGTGACATTGCGATCATCTTCGCTGCATCAATAACTGAGCCGCCGCCAATAGCGATTATCGCATCGCACTTAGCGTTGACCGTTTGGCTTAGACCTTCTTCTACGACGGCAAAAGTAGGGTCTGGAGTGATGCCATCATAAACCTGATAGCGGATATTATGCTGATCTAAATAGTCAGTAACTTTGGCCGGGATACCAAGCTTATTGAGTACGGCATCGGTTACGATAAAGACGTTAGTGCCGCCTTCATTGATGACCATATCGCACAGCTCATTACAAGCGTCTTCACCGACGAATAACAGAGGTCTAGGTAGCGGAATAAGGTGCGAGAATACTTTTAGTGCTTTAGCACGCGTTTTTGCGACAGCTAAGTAGCCGGCATGTTGTAATTTGTCGTTGTTCATGAGTTTTGCAAGAGGAGAGTTTGTAGCGGGCATAGAAATATCCTTTTCAATAATGCGGCGGTAAATAAAACAAACACCAAACGACTGTTTGTATGAATTGTACCACTGTCATTTTATATATATTGCGATAATTATGAACTCATATGTTCTAGTCAATATTTAGTCGTGGCAGCGTCTAAACTTTGGTAATCATCATGAGCGCATAACAGTCGATATTAAGCATCAAAAACAAATAAACAATAACTAGAGCTCAGCACAGAGGTCTTGCTTGCCAAACTTTCTTTTAATAACAGATGGTATTAACAGATGGTCTTTATCCTATATAACACTGGCCTGCAATAAGCGCTGAGAATACCGATGCTGCGGATGGTTAAATAGCTCCTCTGTTGCACCTGCCTCTACGCAAACGCCTTGTTTGAGTACCATAGTATACTGACACAGCGCCCGCACGACTTTTAGGTCATGGCTGATAAACACATAGCTGATATTAAACTTAGCTTGTATCTCGCGTAGTAGCGTCACAACCGTCACTTGCGTGGTGCTATCAAGCGCTGAGGTCGGCTCATCAAGTATCAATAAACTTGGCCGCATCACAAGCGCTCTTGCCAACGCGACCCGCTGGCGCTGACCGCCCGATAACTCATGCGGATAACGATGAATAAAATCAGCGGGTAGATGTACCGTTTCTAGGCTCTCTAACACGGCTTGCTGACGCGCAGCCTGAGTGACGCCTTGCACCAGCAACCCCTCTTCGACCACCTGCATCACCGTCATACGCGGATTAATACTAGCAAAAGGATCTTGAAAGACCATTTGAATCTGCGAGCGAAACTGACGTAATTCGCTACTACTCAAGGCGAAAAGATCCTGACCGTCGATGAGCACTTGTCCGCGCACGCGCGCTTGATTGCTCAGTAGTTTGCTCAGCGCCAAGGCAATAGTGGTCTTACCAGACCCCGACTCGCCAACGATACCCAAAGCTTGACCAGCTGATAAGCTCAGGTCGACTGATTTTACTGCTTCGAACCAGCGCTTAGTGCCGCCAAATAGGTTTTTTTCTATCGGAAAATCCACTTGTAGCTTATTGACTACTAAGACTCGCTCGTCAGTGGCGGTTTCATTGGTAATCGTTAGTGCTGAGCCAAAATTTTGCTGCATCAGTGTGCGAGTATAGTCCGCTTTTGGCTGCGCAAAGATAGCAGCAGTTTTGCCTTGTTCAATCGTCTGACCTTGGCGCATAACGATAATCTCATCGCTATAGCGTTTGACTAAATTTAGGTCATGGCTGATCAAAATCATCGCCATATCTCGCTCAGACTTTAGGCTATTTAGTAGTGCTAATATCTCGTGCTGCAAAGTCACATCAAGCGCGGTAGTTGGCTCATCAGCAATCAAAATGTCAGGCTGCTGTGCTAATGCCATCGCAATCATTACCCGCTGGCGCTGACCGCCTGATAGCTCGTGCGGATAGCGGTTGAGCTTATCAATAGGATCAATGATATTGACATCTTCTAACAGTTGGATAGTATGCTTGCGCCACTGCGGCTTTGCGATACCGTTTAGGCGCAGCGATTCGGCGATTTGCTTGGCGACGGTATGTAGCGGATTCAGCGCAGTCATCGGCTCTTGAAATATCATGCCGATGCGCTGACCACGAATGGATCTGAGCGCTCTGTTTTGCGCCTTATCTTTACCTTGGTTATTGGTAATGGGTAGCTGCGTTCTTCCATCGAGCAAGACCTGGCCACTGACGCTTAGGCTATTTGGCAGTAATCCTAACAGTGCTAGGCTGGCGATTGATTTGCCTGAGCCCGACTCACCAACGATAGCGAGCGTCTGGCTTTGATGCAGCTGATAAGATAAATTATCGACTAATATGGCTTTGTTATCCGCCGTGATAGTCATATCTGTAACGCTTAGAACACATGGGTTTTGCTTAGTATTATCAGTCATATCAGCTGCGCCTTGGGTCAAAGGCATCACGTAACGCTTCGCCAATAAAGATAAGCAAGGATAAAATAAAGGTTAAACTAAAGAACCCTGATAACGCAAGCCAAGGCGCATCGAGATTGTTTTTGCCTTGTACCATCAGCTCCCCTAATGACGGTGAGCCGGGCGGTAATCCGTAACCTAAGAAATCAAGCGCAGTTAGTGCAATGATATTGGCGGTTAAGATAAACGGCAACTGCGAAAGACTGGAGGCTAAAGCGTTAGGCAAAATATGTTTGCGCATGATTTGGCTGTCAGAGACCCCTAAATTACGCGCCGCCCGTACATAATCAAAATTACGCGCCCGCAAAAACTCAGCACGCACCAAACCGACCAAACCCATCCAACCAAACAATAACATCAAAGCAAACAGCACATAGACACTAGGGCTAAACAGGCTGACCAAAATGATAATCATAAATAGCTGCGGCATCCCGCCCCACACTTCCATAAAGCGCTGACCTGCTAGATCTACCCAGCCGCCATAGTAGCCTTGAATTGCGCCGACGATAATGCCTATTAGTGCTCCAGCTAAAGTCAACGCTATACCAAATAACAGAGAAACCCGCATACCATAGAGAATGCGCGCGAGCACATCGCGCCCTTGATCGTCAGTGCCGAGCCAGTTCTGAGCGTTAGGTGCAGCAGGATAAGGAAGACCCAATTCTACATTTGGCGTCTGATCGGCAAAAGGAATAATCGGCATCACATAAAAGCCTTTGTCCTCAATCAGCGCTTGTACCGCAGGATCTTTATAGTTAGCTTCAGTCTCAAATACACCGCCAAAAGTAGTCTCAGGATAAGCTGTCAATACAGGCACATAGTAGTCACCGTCATAACTGACCAGTAGTGGTTTGTCATTGGCAATAACATTAGCAGCCATACAGAGGATGAACACTAAGCTGAAAATAATAAGAGAGATTAAACCTAAGCGATTACTACGAAAGCGATCGAGCCGCGCCTGCCAAATCGGATTTAGGCGTTTGGCTTTTGATTTAGTTAAAGCAGGTGGCGGCGTAGCAGTAGAATAATTAGACATTAGCGACCCTCAAAATCAATACGAGGGTCTATTAGATGATAGCTCAGATCACTGATAAGCTGTAATAATAAACCAAGTAAAGTAAAGATAAACAGCGTGCCAAATATCACTGGATAGTCGCGCTGCTGAATGGCTTCAAAGCCAAGCAGGCCCAGTCCATCAAGTTTAAAGATAATCTCAATAAGAAAGTTACCGGCAAAGAAAATACCGACGATAGCGGCCGGAATACCAGCTATGACAATCAGCATGGCATTACGAAAGACATGACCGTAGAGCACTTGACGCTCCCCTAAGCCTTTAGCGCGTGCGGTCAACACGTACTGCTTGCTCAGCTCCTCTAAAAAGCTAAATTTAGTCAAGTAAGTCAAACCGGCAAAGCCGCCGACGGTACTCGCTAGTAAAGGTAAAGCTAAATGCCAAAAGTAATCTTTTATTTTACCTAAAGTGCTCAGCTGATCGAAATTCTCTGAGGTCAGCCCTTGTAGCGGAAAGATATTAAAGTAACTACCGCCCGCAAAAAACACCAATAATATTACCGCAAATACAAATACCGGTATCGCATGACCAACTGCTAATAGCATCGCTGTCGCTTTATCTACCGCCGAGCCGTGATGCATGGCTTTATGAACCCCTAATGGTATGGCAATCATGTAGATCAGCAGTGTGCTCCACAGTCCTAAGGAGATGGAAACAGGGAGTTTTTCGATAATGAGGTCAGTTACCGTCTGCCCTTTAAAGAACGACTCGCCAAAATCTAATTGAGCATAGTTTTTTAGCATAATCCAAAAGCGCTCAGGCGCGGATTTATCAAAGCCATATTGCGCATTAATCGCAGCGACCATCTCCTCAGATAATCCGCGCGTACCTTGATAAGTGCTGGTATTACCGCCAGAGCCGCCTGCGCCTACGCTACTATTAACCGCGCTATCTTTTGCGCCTTGTTCAATGAGAGCCAGTTGCTGCTCGACAGGACCACCAGGTGCGGCCTGTACAATCACAAAGTTCGCCAATAAAATCAAGAAAAGCGTCGGTAATATCAGTAGTAGTCTCTTTAAGATATAACGACCCATGATGACGACTTCCTTGCAAAGGTAAAATAGCAGACAACAGTCAGCGGACAAGTGAGGTAAGAGGTAGTGCTGTGCGAGTGTTAGAAGTTATCCTTAAGCTCTCGTAGCGCTGTAAACACCGTTAAGCGCTCTTCATTGTCAATATTCGTTTTGGCTTTTACGCCTGCAATGACGCTAGGCTCATGCGCTCGCAAAAACACATTGACCTCGCGTTCATGCTCCAAAGTGACCGGTAGCGTACATAGTCCTTGCTGCGTCTGACTCTCTGCTCGCTCTAAAGCTTGCTGCATCGCCATATTACCCGGCTCAATAGACAGCCCAAAACGCAGATTGTTAGCCGTATATTCATGGGCAGGATACAATAACGTATCGGCAGGCAGACTGTTTAGACGTTTGAAACTCTCGTAAAGCTGCTCGATAGTACCGGTAAAGACACGACCGCAGCCTGCACTAAACAGCGTATCACCGCAAAAGCAGTGCTTTTGACCGTCGATATCCAACACATAAGCCATGTGACTTGCCGTATGCCCGGGGATATCCCAGACTTGTGCTGAGCAGCCCCAAGCACTGACCGTGCTGCCGTCTTTTATCGTTTGATCTTCCTCAACGCCATGCTCGCTATGGCCGACGATATGCGTCATCGGGAAGTGCTCTTGTAGCTCCATTACGCCGCCGACATGATCAAAGTGATGATGTGTGGTCCAGATAGAGGTCATCTCTAAGTCATGCTCTTCCATATAGTCCGCGACAGGCTGCGCTTGGCCGGGATCAATAACGATAGCTTGCTTGTTATTTTTATTGATTAATGTCCAAATATAATTATCGTTAAATGCTTTTATTGGAATAATTTGACTACTCATATCGAACCCTTATTGGTTAACACTGGTTTTACGTATTGATCTTAAATGTGCGCTTATATGACTGTTATTCACGGTTAATTGACGTTTATCGTCTTAGCTTACCGCTTTCACTTGCTGCTGAATTTAGCGTTTTAAATAATCATTAACTTTCGCTTCCGCCTTTTTGTCCACCCACCAGTAGTCGATACCAACCGCATTGGTCGGCAAAGTCGTATGGCGATACTGATTCCAGTACGCCACATTAGTGCCAGATTTGCCGTATAGTGGGACTAAATAGTGACCTGCACGCAGTAAGCGATCGAGCACTTTGGTATAAAGTACAATCTCCTCACGACTCTCAGCATCGCCAAGGGCTTCTACGACTGTATCTATCGCCGAGTTTTTGATGCCGATCGTATTGCGATTACCGACTTCATCAGCAGCCGCGCTGCCCCAAAAGGCGGCTTGCTCCGCGCCCGGTGATAAGCTTTGCGCGAACACATCGGTCGTCATATCATAATCATAACGACGCGTGCGCTCATAGTACTGCGGCCCATCGACTTGACGCAGATTTGCCGCAAATCCTAAGCGCTCAATATTACGAATATAAGGCAGCAGTACTCGGCCTAGCGTATCGCCTGTCATCAAAATCTCAATTTGCGCGCGCTCGCCATTTGGCTGATACAGCTGCATGTCTTGATAATAAAATCCAGCATCGAGTAGTAACTGCCTTGCCTTGAGTAAACTCTCCCGGTTAAAGCCGTTACCATCGCTCTTAGGTAGCTGCCAATCGCTAAGCACTCCTTGACGCTGCCTAGGCTCTAAATCACTGAGTAGTGGCGTCAGTACTGCCATCTCATCAGCAGCTGGCGTACCAGTCGCCGCCAGCTCTGAGCCATAAAAAAAACTCTGCAAGCGCTCATACTGGCCATGAAATAAAGTCTTGTTCATCCATTCAAAGTCATATGCTAGACTGAGCGCTTCACGGACGCGAATATCTTGAAACAAAGGCCTGCGCATATTCATCACGAGCCCCTGCATCGGTACAGGGTTTTGACTACTTATCGACTCTTTGATAATCATTCCTGCTTTTACGGCAGGGAAGTTATAGCCTGTTGCCCAATTCGAGGCTTTGTTTTCGGGACGAAAGCGATATTGTCCAGATTTAAAGCCTTCAAAGGCAATCTCATCGCTTTGATAATAGACGAACTTAATCATATCGAAGTTATAGCGGCCGCGATTTACCGCCAGATCACGGCCCCAATAATTTGGATCGCGCACATAGCTGACCGAACGCCCCGCCTCGACACGGCCTAATTTATATGGGCCACTGCCCATCAAAGGCGTTAAGCTTATCTTTTCAAAATCGGCATCAATAGAGGTTTTGGCAAAGATAGGAAACTGGCCAACGGTTAGCAAAATCTCTTTGTTGTCACTGGAGGTAAAGACGAACTTCACTTTATGTTTATCAAGGATTTGTACTTCTCTAATATCGCCTAAATAGCTGCGAATATACATCGGGCCTTTGCTGAGTATCGCCTCATAAGTCGCTTTGACATCACTGCTAGTGACTGGCGTACCATCCCAAAACTTGGCTTTAGGATTGAGATGATAAATGATCCAGCTGGCATCATCAGTATCGTAAGTCACGCCTGTGGCCAGCTGAGGATACATGGTAAAGGCTTCATTCAGTGAGCCAGTCATCAAGGTATCGTACAGATAATCCGTGCCGACCATTGCCACGCCCGTCGTCATCCACTTATTGGCCGCGTTAAAAGTGCCGCGAGCATCGAGCGATAGCGTACCACCCTTTGGCGCATCAGGATTGGCGTACGGCATGTATGGGGTGTCGATGTATTCAGCGCTACTATTATGTCCAAGCGCTGACGTGGTAACCACCTCGGCTTGACTGCTAGAGGCGTAGCAAAGCAGTAGGCTCAAAGTAGCGGCCTTATAAGACTTGTATAATATAGCTTGTATCGGAGCGTTATTGATCATAGCTTGTCTATCATTATGGGCGCTATCGGCGCTTTTTATCAAAGCAGACTTTTACAGTAGCCTAATTCTAGCGGTGATGCGAAATCTAATCATACCAAACTTCGCTTTTTTAACCTAATCAAAAGCGTAGATGTGTTTTGCTACTTTTTAAATATCGCCCTTAAAAATAATTTCAGTACCTTCTATACCCGCTTAGCTACTCCCGCTCAGCTATTCTCGCTCAGCTATTCCCACTTATCAAAAAACGCCACTTATTCAGCGGCGTCTTTTGATTATAGCTATTTTTGCCTGCAAGGGGCGATACAGCAATTAGGCATACTTTTTTTCAAAATCTTGCATAAAGTCAACAAGCTGCTCTACCCACTCAAGCGTTACCGCGTTATAGATACTAGCGCGCATACCGCCGACGTCGCGATGGCCCTTTAGATGTAGCAAGCCTGCTTTTTCTGACTCTTCTAAAAACACTTTATCTAAGCTATCATCTGCCAAGGTAAAAGGCACGTTCATAATCGAGCGATATTGTTTGGCAACCGGATTATTATAAAAATCACTATCATCGATTGTCTGGTATAGCAGATCCGCCTTTTTCTGATTGATTTTGCCGATAGCTTCAACGCCGCCTTGCTCTTCTAACCAGTCGAATACTAGACCCGCTAGATACCATGAATACGTCGCTGGCGTGTTAGACATCGACTCTTTTTCAGCCTGATGCGTATAGTTCATCAGCAGCGGGCACCAATCGCTGGCTTGGTTTAGTAAATCTTCACGGATAATAACGATAACAAGACCTGCTGGACCGATGTTTTTTTGTGCGCCGGCGTAAATCATACCAAATTTGGAGACATCAATCGGCTGCGATAAAATATTCGATGACATATCTACGATGAGCGGCACATCAACCTTTGGCGGCTCAAATATTTGCAAGCCATGAATGGTCTCATTAGCGCAGTAATGAAAATACTTGGCATCATCACTTAGGTTCCACTCATCAGACGCAGGTACGTCCGTAAAATTGCTTTGTTTGCCACTAGCGACCACATTAACCTCACCAAGACCTAGCTTAGCGTAGCGCTTAGCTTCTTTAATGGCCTTATCTGACCACGTCCCAGTCGAGAGATAATCAGCGCGGCCATTGTTTAATAGGTTTAAAGGAATAGCCGAGAACTGCAGGCTTGCGCCGCCCTGCAAAAACAGCACTTTATAGTTATCAGGTATGTCCATCAGCGAGCGTAATTTACTTTCCGCTTTTTCAGTGATAGCGATATATTCTTTACTACGGTGGCTGACCTCCATCACCGAGACACCGCGACCCTGCCAATCGAGCATCTCGCTTTGCGCGCGCTGTAGAACCTCAGTAGGAATAGTAGCAGGGCCTGCAGAAAAGTTGGGAGTTCGATGTGGAGCAGTATGTTCAGACATAATAAGAATTCCAAGCAGTAACAAAGAAATAGAGAAAAAGTTAAGTATAAATTTTAGAACCGCGTAAAGCTATTTTGAGCTAAATGATATAGCAATCAAAAACAATGAATTAATTGGAGATCTGCTGCCAAAACTCCCGCTTAAGTAGACTGTCTTCAAGCATCGTCTCTAAGCTAGGCGTCGTCGCAAATTTAGGATGAGACAAACCGTCGGGCAAAGCGGTCAATACAGCCACCTGAATATCTTCACTCTGTGCAATCTTGAAAATATAACCAGCAAGGCTAGCATTGGCCAGCTCAGCGGTGTCCATACCCGCACATATCGGAAATGAGCTCGTCTCACAGTCTAATGATAGGGCCTGAGTGATGTTTTGCCAGAGCTTTTGACTGTCATTATCGAGCGCCTGAATATCAACTAGCAGTACCCAGTCCCCGTAACGAGCGCCTTGCAAATCAAAGGGCGCTATTTTCTCAGAGTTAGCAGGGGCTAAGTTAGGAGTATGGCTCGCAGTATCAACTTGCTCAGTACTAGCTGATTCAGAGAAGCTATTTAAATTGTTAAAGTTGTAAGACTTGTTGCTAGCATTTGAACTTTCATTATTATTAGCAACATCAACATCAAAGCTGTCATTATCGAAGCTATTCATTTTTACTTGATCAGTAGCTAATACTTCATCATCTGAAGCAACTGGCGCAGTCGTAGTGTGTCTATCTATTGGATCACCACCTCGCACCTCTGGTCTAACTTGTTCGTCTGATACCGGCTGCTGCCCAGTTAATGAATCGGGTGCTTGTATACCACCTGCGCTCTCAGTGATATCGCTTATTTTTAGCGTTGGTGAGTCTGGCCGCACCCATTGTCCGATACCCATCATCGCCAAAATCTGTCGCTGCTGAGCTTGCTGCTGGCGAGCTAAAAGCTCTGAGCTTTGACGCTGCTCAGTAGGTAATGAAGTCGTTTGGCTATCACTCATTTAGATGGTTTACCCTACTCATTTAGACTCAATATCGTAGCTTTTAAGCGAGCAGGATGCAAGCTACTCACCTAGCTATTTTATTAGTTACTGATGGCGCTGACCCAAAATTTTGACCCAAAAAAAACCCTCTAGCAGGGCAGGTAAATCGAACAGCAAATCAATAACAGTCAAATTTTAGACAAAAAAAAGCGACTCCATCAGCACATCCTCGGCACACAATGAATCTAATACCGTTGCTACCTTCCGGTCCTGGCGGGGTTCATAGAACACTGTTGCGAGGCTACCAATGGAGCCACCAGTTGCAAATTATACTTACTTTTTTCTATTTTACAACCCCTAACGCTACAAACGATAGCTTTTCACGCCAAAGTGAATTGGGCTTAGATATTATCGCCATTTTAACGCTGCTAGAAAGCAGTAAGGTTGTGACAAAACACTTATATTATTTATTATCAGATTTGTTATGTTGGGGCGTGTTGAACATTCACAAATGCGCACTGCTGATAGCTAAAATAGTTCTAGTCGTCGTTAAAATTGCAGGTAATGCTTATTGCATTGGATAGCTGATTTTATTTAAACAGTCGCAACGACT